>NZ_JBBKZV010000027.1:0-96699 GCF_037889915.1 Variovorax humicola
TGCCGAGTTTTTGCGCGGCCACGATCAGGTATTTCATCAGCAGCGTGCCGAGTCCCTTGTTCTGCCACGCGTCGAGGACGGTCACGGCAAACTCGCAGTCCTTGCCGTCCGCCTGCGTGCTGAATCGCGCAACGCCCACCTCGAACTCCCTGGCCCCGTCCTCGACGACGGCCACATATGCCACGTCGGTCAGCGGATCGAGCGTCGTCAGCTTTTCAAGCAGCGCATCGCTGGGCGAGTTCAAGGTGTCCAGGAAGCGGAAGCGCCGGGATTGGGGCGACAAGGCCTCGATGAACCTGCGCTCCATTTCGACATCGTCTTTGTGAATCGGGCGAATCAGCACACGGTCGCCGCCGCGCAGCATTTCATGCCAGCCGCCGCTCGCCCCTTCCTTGCTGGAGGCGGAATTGCTGTTGGCCGCCTCGTCCATCGATGTCCTGATGCTGATCATGGTGTTTCCTTTGAGATCGCGAGTTGCTGCACCGCGGACACCACGCAGCGTCAGGGTTGCTCGATGCGTCTTCTGGAGCGAGGTGCTGGTATTCGTCATCGCGATGCAGTCATGTCTAAAGCTTGCGCCGGTTGTGGCAATCCAGTCTGTGCGGTGACGTACCTATCATGATCGCTTCCTTGCCGAGAAAGTGATCGATGCGGAAGATTGCATCTTCGTGGAAGACTTCGAGCGCAATGCGGCTGAGTTCACGCGCCGAGCCAGGTCGCGCCCGAACGGCTTCTCGATGACGACGCGTGCATCCGCGGCAAGCCCCGCTGCACCGAGCGCGCGGATGACGGTCGCAAACAGCGCGGGCGGTATCGCCAGGTAGTGCGTGGGGCGCCGTGCCGCGTCGAGGGTCTGCTTCAATGCGTCGAAAGTGTTGGCGTCGCCGGCCAAGCGAATTGTCGCCACCCACATCCGCACCGCGAGCGCACAACGTTCCTTGACGATGTCGCCACGGGCGCGGGTGCGAGCGGCTCGCCCAGGTGTCCGTCCTTGCGGATACGCCGGAAGAGAGCGCCCTCCTTGACCCCTCGTTCCTCTAATTCTGCGAGCCAGACCCGCATGGCCTGTGCCGCTCTGCCCACTTGAGCGAATTCTTCGTCGTGCAATCGAGCCGAAGAATGGGCGCCGAGGTGCGTTTCCCAAGTTGGATGTAGAGCCTGACCAGGTCAGGTACCACCATCCATTGGTATACACGATGCCTACGCCTCCTCCCAGCAGGTCGGTGGAAGCCGTTCGGGTTCTTCGTTGAGTTGATGGACGTCTGATCGATCGCCCCAGTCAATTCGTCGTTGAGTGTGAACACCCTCAGGCCGCCAAGAGAGGTGACCATGTAGGTTCTACCATCTGGACCAGTGTTGATGCCCATGTCGACGAGGCCGGGCGTGACGCCGGGGGCGTTCCGCGGCGCAAAGGGTGTGTTCCAGGGACCCGTGGGACTGCATGATCAGCATGGCGCCGTTGGCGCCCGCCTGTCCATCGAAGACCCACATGTTGTAAAGGCCGGTTTTGGGGGAATAGATCACCCGCGGCTTCTTGATGTAATAGTGCTTGCCCGTGGTCTGATCCTGGAAGTATTGCGTCCCCAGGAACTTCCAGTTCATCAAGTCCGTGGAGCTGTATACGGCAGTCCACAATAGCGGTAGAAGGATCGGGGGTTGGTCGGGATCACGGGGCCCGTGCTGACGCCGATGGCGATATTGAAGGAGCCGCAGGTGAACGAAGGACCGTACAGATAGTACCGGCCCTCGTAGTAGCGCAAATCGAATTCGTCGACTGCTTGGATTGCGTTCCCGTCAGTGTCGGCCACCATGTTAATCGCACCGTACTTCAACGGGGCTACGGGAGAGGGTGGGAGACCGTTGTCACCTGACAGCGGGTCGTCCGAAATGAAGTTCTGGAGGACCGCCTTCTCGGTGAGAGGCGGCCTCGACATCATCGGGGAGTCAGTCGACCCGCTCGTCGAACGTCTCAGGGGCAAGCGAATGACGGCAAATCGAGTCAGCCAGGCTCAGGGCCTAGCTCCGGCGCATTTCCTACCATCATCACGCTCAAGAGACGGGCCAGCGTCTCGCGCTGCTCCGCGTCAAACATTCGAAGCAGATGAAGCTCGGCTGCGGCATGTTTGGGCATTGCTTCATCCACGAGGCGGTGACCCTTTGCGGTCAGTCTGACCTGCACTCCGCGTCCATCTCTCGGATCGGTCGACCGCTTGATGAGTCCTTCACGCTCTAGTCTCTTCAGGAGATTCGAGAGTCCTCCCGATGTAAAAAGCAGCGTCGCTTGTAGAAGTGAAGGAGAAAGGCGATAGGGTGCCCCGGAGACCCTGAGGGTAGCTAACACGGCGTACTCCTGGTATTTCAGGCCGTACGGTTGCAAGACGGCGTTGATGGATCTCAATACGACTTCTTCGAGTCGAAGCAGCCGTCCGACGACTGCTTTTCCCGTGCTGTCGAGATCAGGTCGCTCCGCTTTCCATTGCTTGATACCGCGACCAACCAAGTCATCTTCTACCGCATAGCCGCTCGGCGGCAATATGGCGTGGACCTTGGATTGACGAGTTGCCGCTCCCTTTTGGGGCGCCGGCAAAGCGGACGGTTCATTTGTGTGCTTCATGGACGATTTCTCCGCCTTGTTCGCGCCAGTTCGATCCCAATTGGTGCGCTGCAGCATGTCGCGCAAACTCCGATTCTAAATGTCTTGCGTTTATCTTTTGCGAAAGATAAAGTGTGCCTGACGGTTGTCCTTTCCTTGGTTGGATCCGCAGAGGTTGCCCCTCCGGCTCGTAGTTCTTTTTTCAGGAGCTTCCATGAATCACACGTTCTCACGCGGTCTGGCTGCCGGTGTTCTGGCCGGACTCATGTCATGCGCGGCGCACGCCGAAGACCTGGTGGTAGGAATCTTCGGAGGCTCGTTTGCCGACGACTCGAAGACTTGTCATATCGCGGCCTTCGAGAAGAAGACGGGAGCCAAGGTCTCCCTGAAACTTGGAAGCTCCTCGCAATTTGCCGCGTCGATCCGGGCGACGGGCGGCAAATCCGATTTCGATGTGGTCTACATCGACAATTCGCTTGCGGCGCAGCTCAAGAACGAGAAGCTGTTGGAGTCGATCGACAAGACGAAGCTCGCAAACGCAGGAGAAATTTCTGCCAAGGCATTCGACAAGGATGGTCAGTACGTCGTCTTCATGACGGGTGCAACGGTGATCGTTTACGACACCAAGCAGATCAAGACCCCGCCCACTTCGTGGGCCGATCTTTCGAAGCCCGAATACGCCGGCAAGCTGGCGATCGGCGATATCAGCGGCACATCGGGCTCGCAGTTGCTGATGGCGCTCAATCGCATGAAAGGCGGCACGCTGAGCAACATGGATGCCGGGTTCGAGGCGGTAAAGCCGCTGGCCAAGGCTTCGGTGACGCTCTATACGCAAGCCGACCAGATCGTCTCGCTGTTCGAGCGCCAGGAGATTGCCATCGCCGTGTGGTACCCGGATCGCGCCGGTTCCGCTATCGACAAGGGCCTGCCGCTTGCCGTGGTCTACCCCAAAGAAGGGGCTGTGGGCATCCTTCCTGCGCTGGTGATCCCGAAGGGTGCCAAGTCGCCGGCGCTGGCGCTGAAGTACATCGACGAGGTCCTCTCGAAAGACGGACAAGCCTGCTTCGCGGAGCGCAAGTACGCAGGCCCCGTCAACACGCAGGTCAAGCTCAGCGACAAGGCCGCGAAGATCGTTCCCTACAAGGAGACGTTCGACAACCTGTGGTTGCCCGACCCGGAAGCCGTGGCGAAGTCGCTGCCGGATTGGACAAAGCGCTGGCAGCGTGAAGTCGCACGCTGAGCAGCCATCAAGGCCAGATCCCCATGCCAGCCCTCACACTCGAACGACTGGAAAAGCGCTATCCGGGTCACACGGCGGCGTCGTCAGTCTCGCTGTCGGTCAAGGATGGTGAGTTCATCTCCCTCCTGGGTCCTTCCGGGTGCGGCAAGACGACAGTGCTGCGCATGGTGGCAGGACTCATCCAGCCCATGAGCGGCCGCATCCTCATCGACACGAGGGATGTCACGAATCTTCCGACCAACAAGCGCAAGATCGGCCTGGTCTTTCAGTCCTACGCCCTGTTCCCGCACATGAGCGTATTCGACAACGTCGCATTCGGCCTTCGACGCCAGGGCATCGAAGGCGACGAGTTGAAAAAGCGCGTGAGCGAAGCATTGACAAGCGTGCGGCTCACGTCGTATGGCGATCGTCTGCCGCGACAGCTTTCTGGTGGACAGCAGCAGCGCGTCGCTGTGGCGCGCTCCATTGCGCCGCGTCCGAGCATCTTGCTTTTCGACGAGCCTCTTTCGAATCTCGACGCATCCTTGAGAGACGAGATGCAGATCGAACTCAAGCGTCTGCAGCGCGAAGTCGGAATCACGACGCTGTTCGTGACGCACGATCAGGGCGAGGCGATGTCGATGTCGGATCGCGTCTGCGTGCTCGCGCATGGGGTCGTGCAGCAATTTGCGACGCCCGAAGAGATCTATCACCGGCCGGCGACCGGATTCGTGGCCGGCTTCATCGGCCGCCCGAATCGTTTGTCGGGACGTCTCGTGCACCGCGCGGGTCAGGCATGCCACGTGCAGATCAAGGAGGGCCCGTTGCTTGCAGTCGGTTCGACGGCGGGACTTGCAGACGGTGCGCCGGTGGACGTGGTGGTTCGCCAGGAAGACCTTCGGTTCGTCCATGCGCAGGATGTGGGGCGGCCGGCGGTGGATGGGCGCATCTCCCTTCGCTCCTTCGTCGGATCCCGCGTTCAGTATGTGGTCGCGTTGGGAAGCGTGGAGGTCATCGTGGAAGCGCCCACGAACGGTCCTGATGCGGGCCTGGAGGTTGGCGCGCCGGTACGCATCGCCATCGACCCCGAGCACGTCTACGTCAACGCCGAACGAACCGCGGAGGGCGCATGAGATCGCGAAGGTTGCCGGGATTCATGCTCGTTTCCCCGCTCCTTCTCGTCCTTGTGCTGGTGTTCGTGGCGCCGGTGGTGCTCATGATGCCGTTGAGCTTGCACGAATACGTCCCCGGGACCGGCATCTCGGCCAACTGGACGCTGACCAACTACACCAGCATCCTCACCGATGAGTACTACCGCGAGGTGGTGTTGCGCACGCTTGTGCTGGGCTTCGGTGTGACTGCGATCTGCCTGGTGATGGGCTACCCGCTCGCGTACTACATCGCCAACGCGGGGCCGAAGATGAGGTTGACCCTGACGATGTTGGTCATCTTCCCGATGTTGCTGAACCTAGTCGTCCGCTCTTTTGGCTGGATCGCGCTCCTTGCCAACCGCGGACTCATCAACAACCTCCTGATCGACCTGGGTTTGATCGAGCGACCGATCAAGATGATGTTCAACCTGTTCGGCCTGCTCGTGGGGATGTCGCACATCTTCTTGCCGTTCATGGTCCTGATGCTTGTCCCCGCCATCCAGGCCATCTCCAAGGATGTCCAGGCGGCTGCCTACACGTTGTCGGCGAGCCGTCCGCGTGTGTTCTGGTCCGTGACGTTGCCGATGAGTGCGCCGGGCATTCTGTCGGGATCGATCCTGGTATTCGTCTTGACCATCAGTGCGCTGGTGACGCCGCGCATGCTAGGTGGCCCGACCTACAAGGTGATGGCCACGCTCATCTACGACGACTTCCTCCAGACACTGGACTGGCCCGCGGGCGCGGCGATGTCGTTTGCCCTGACCGGGCTGACCCTGTTGGTCATCGGGCTCTCGAGCGGGATCCTCAAGCGCTGGGGAGGCACGGCATGAACGACGAACGTGGGCAGGGGCGGCTGCTCGGCGCGGCGGCGATCGCGGTGGTGGTGTTCCTCCAGATTCCGGTTCTGGTGGTCATGCTGGCGGCGTTCAGCAAGACTGCTTACCTCACGATCCCGCCCAAGGGACTGACCTTTCACTGGTTCGAGGTCGTCCTGCGCGATCCTGAGTACCTCAGTGCCGCCTGGACCAGCCTCTGGCTCGCGGCGGGGTCGACGGCGGCCGCCCTGGTGATCGGGCTCATCGCGGCCTATGCGATCCATCGGCGCCTGGTGCCCGCGGCGGGCGCGCTGACATCGCTCTTCATGGCGCCCCTGATCCTGCCCTCCGTGGTGCTCGGCGTCGCGCTGCTGCAGTACTACACCCTGACCGGGATGCGCGGAAACTCGCTGGGCCTTTGGTTGGCCCACGTCGTCATCACGGTGCCCTATGTGGTGCGAGCCAGTCTGTCGAGCCTGTCCTCGATCGATGAGTCCCTGGAAGACGCGGCGCAGGTGCTGGGTGCAAACGGGTTCACGAGCTTTCACCTGATCACGTTCCCGCTGGTCAAGCCGGGCCTTGTGGCTGGAGGGCTGTTTGCCTTCATCACCTCGCTCGACAACGTGCCTGTCTCGGTGTTCCTGCTGTCGGCCAGCCAGACGACGCTGCCGGTGAAGATTTTCACGTCGGTGGAGCAGGGCGTTGACCCCAGCGTGGCTGCCGTATCAACGCTGCTGATCGTCACCACCGGAATCGTGCTGCTTCTAGCGGAGCGATGGACTGGCTTCCACAAACATGTTTGAAATCAAGGACCTCTCATGCCTGTAACCAGTAAGGGTTTCCCACTCATGCTGACGTTCGACCTGGACGCGGAAACCATGTGGACCGGTCGGGACCCAGCTAACGCGAAGCGGCCCATTCTCATGTCCCAGGGTGCATATGGCTGGAAGGTCGGCATGCCGCGTGTACTTGCCTTGCTCGACCGATTCGGCATCAAGGCCACGTTCTTCATCCCCGGAGAAGTGGCTGAACGCCAGCCGGCGCTGGTGCGCGAAGTGATCGACAAGGGCCACGAGGTCGCGCACCACAGTTACAGCCATCGTTGGATCGTCAGCCTGAGCCCGGAAGAAGAGCGCGAGGAGATGCGCAAGGGCATGGAGGTCCTCACCGCGCTGACCGGCTGCCGGCCGCGCGGGTGGCGCTCTCCCGCCGCGGAATTCAGCAGCATCACGCTCGATCTGATCAAGGAATACGGGTTCGACTATTCGTCGAACTTCTTTGACGACGATTCGCCCTACCTGCTGGAAATCGGTGGCCAACGTACCGACATTGTGGAATTGCCGTTCCGATGGGTGCTCGACGATGCCCCTTTCTTTCAGTACTCGATCGTGCTGCCCGGCCGCACCTTGCAGGCGCCTTCGGCCGTGTTGGAGGCGTGGAAAAGTGAATTCGATGTTCTCTACGCGGAGGACCGCATGATGATGGTGGGCATGCACCCCGAGATCATCGGGCAGCCCTCGCGCATCAAGGTGCTTGAAGGCCTGATCAAGCACGCGCTCGCGCACGAAGGGGTGTGGATCGACCGTTGCGACAAGATTTCAGACGACATGCGCCCGCGCCTCAAGGCGCAGGCCGCGGCGAGCGCGCAATGAGTCACCCGCGATCGCAGCAACGCTATGTCGTCAGCGGTGCCGCCAGCGGAATCGGCTTGGCGGTTGCGCGCCTGGCGGTGGCCAGGGGCGCAACAGTCGGCCTCCTGGATCGGGACACGGCGGCCCTGGCCGCGGCCGCGGAGGCGCTGGGCGAGTCGGTCGTGCCGATCGCCTGCGACGTAGCCGATGCGAACGCGGTCAAGGCCGCAGTCGATCAAGCTGCTCATTGGCTTGGGGGGATCGACGCCGTCGTCAACTGTGCCGGTATCGACGCGCGCGCTCCGCTCGAGCAGTTGAGCGATGCCGATTGGGCCCGTACGCTGGCGGTCAACCTGACCGGACCCATGCTGCTTTGCCGCGCGGCCTTGCCGTATCTGCGCAGTGCAGGTGGCGGAACGATCGTGAATGTGTCCTCTGCCGCGGGTCTGAGTCCACTGCTGCATCGCACGGCCTACTGCGCGGCGAAGGCCGGCGTCATCATGTTCGGGAAAGCGCTGGCCCTCGAAGTCGCATCGGACGGCATCCGGGTGAACGCCGTGTGTCCGGGGGCGGTCGACACGCCGTTGTTTCGCACCAGCTATGAGCAAAGCGATGATCCCGAGCGCGATCTGGAGGCCATTCGCCAACGCTATGCGATGCGCCGGATCGCGGCGCCGGAGGAGTTGGCTGAAGCCGTGCTCTACCTCAGCGGCCCGGGATCCAGCTACATCACCGGGACGGCGTTGGCCGTGGACGGCGGGCGCACGTTTCACTGACTCGGAGCATGACGATGAAATTCGACCACAGGGTTGCCGTCGTGACAGGGGGAGGGCAGGGGCTCGGTGCCGCCGCGGTACTAGATTTCCTCGCAAATGGCGCGCAGGTGGCCGTGTTGGATCTCGACTGTGAGCCTTTGATCCAGCGACTTTCCGACTTGCCTGTCGCGAGCGACCGCTCCATCTGCGTGAGCGGCGATTGCACTGATCCCACCGTGGTTTCGGCATTCTTCGATCGTGTCGAATCCGAGCTGGGTCCGGTCGACATCCTGTTCAACAATGTCGGGCAGAGCGCGCGCGAACGGGGTGGCCCATTCGCAGAATCCGAAGAGTCGACGTGGCGCTTTGTTATCGAGGTCTCGTTGCTGACCGCCATGCGTGCCTCGCGCCGGGTTGCATCCGGCATGCGTGATCGCGGCTTCGGACGCATCATCAACATGAGCACTGACGCGGCCTTCGTGGGCGACGTCGGTCTGGCGGACTATGCGGCCGCAAAAATGGGCATCGTGGGCTTCACCCGATCCCTCGCCCGCGAACTGGCGCCGCACGGTGTCACGGTCAATGCCGTGTGTCCCGGCGCCATCCGCACGCGTGCGCACGAACGACTCAAGCCGGAGGTGTTGGCAAAGATCGTGGCAGACACGCCGGCAGGATTCATCGGCGCGCCCGAAGACGTCGCTGCTGCGGTCAGCTTTCTCGCGGGCAACGATGCCCGCTTCATCACCGGCCAGACCTTGCTGATTGACGGCGGCCGCTGGATGGTTTGACGCCAATGACAGGAACGACAATGGACTTGATGAACCGCAGTGCCCGAGACCTTGCATCCCTGATCAGGCGCAAGGAGCTTTCTCCGGTCGAGGTGGTGCGCGCGGCCCTGGACCGCATCGATGCGCGCAGCGAATTGAATGCCTTCATCACCATCACCGCCGATCAGGCGATGGATGCGGCGCGCAAGGCGGAATCCGAAGTGATGGCCGGGGGCATTCTTCCGCCTTTGCATGGCATTCCCTATTCGGTCAAGGACCTGACTTTGACGGCCGGCGTGCGCACGACAATGGGTTCGGCCATCTACGAGGATTTTGTCCCCAAGGAGGATGCGGTGGCAGTGGCCCGGTCGAAGGCCGCCGGTGCGATCTTGATCGGCAAGACGACGACTCCCGAGTTCGGTCACAAACAGGTGCCGACTGCGCCGATCTTCGGTCGCACACTCAGCCCGATTAATCCACGGTACATCCCGGGGGCTTCGAGTTGCGGGGCCGCGGTGGCGATCGCCGCCGGCATGGGGTCGCTGGCGCTGGGCACGGACGGAGGGGGATCGATTCGCATACCCGCCTCCTGCTGCGGAATTGTCGGCCTGAAGCCGACCTTGGGGGTCGTGCCTCATCTCCAGGCGCCGGACCTGTTCTCCGTGAACTCCTTCGTCGGACCGATGGCGCGCGACACCGCCGATACGGCCCTATTGTTCGACGTGATCCGTGGTTTTGATTCGCGTGACCCCTATGGCCAGTGCCAGATGCCTGCGGGCAGGTCCGCTCCGCTCACGCTCAAGGGCGTGAAAGTGGCGTGGCTCCCGACGGCCGGAAACCCGGTTGATCCCGAGGTCGCGAGCATCACCGAGGCCGCTGTCCGCTTGATGGAGCGACAAGGCGCGATCGTCGAAGTCGTGAACCTGGACTTCGTCGCATTGGAGCGGCACTTCCTGGTGGTCCTGCAGTCGATGCTGGCCGCGCGTGTCGGCGCCAACCTCGAGCGGTTCGGCCCGCGCCTCGATGCATCGCTGATTGACACGGTGATGAAGGGCCGCCAACTGAGCGCCGTCGCGCTCAACGAGGCGGGCTTTGCGAAGACACAGTGCTTTGCGAAGCTGCAGGCGCTCTTCGAAACCTTCGATGTTTTGGTGTCACCCACCGTATCCGCGCCGCCCTTGCCGGTCGACATGGACGTCAGCGGCGACATCGAGATCGCCGGCAAGCCGGCGGGCACGGTTCGCGGCGCATGGTATCCCTACACCTATCCAATGAACCTGACCGGGCATCCGGCGCTCTCGATGCCCTGTGGTCATAGCGCCATCGGGCTCCCGATTGGTCTTCAGCTGGCCGGCCGTTGGTACGACGACGGCTATCTGCTGGGCATCGCGTCGCTGCTGGAAGAATTGCTCAAGCCATGAACCGGGTCACGCCCGACTCGCATGCGCAGCGAGCAGGCAGTCGGCGAACAGCTTCGTCGTCCGCGAGGGTGTTGGCGAGTTGCGTACGAGGCTGACAAATCGGCAGGTGTAGCGAAAGCGCTTGGGTGCGATGACTTTGAGCAGGCCGCGTTGCTCGAAGGCTTCGGCGTAGTGGTCGGGCAGAAAGCCCAGAAACCTGCCCGAGAGGATGAGCGTGGCAATGGCTTCCTGATCGAAGCCTGTCGCCTTGCGCGGCAGGCGCGCCCGATGGCTCAACTGCATGTTGGGCGAGTGATAGCCGAGCCCGGCGAACGCATGCGCTCGGAGTTTTTCCCAAGTCAGCCCCGTGTGGGGCGCTGAGAAGAGCGGGTGACCGGCGGCGCAATAGAGCAACATCGTCTCGCCGAAGAGATCAGCGTAGGCCAGGCTATGGGAATTGCGGTGGGACGGAATGATCCCGACCTGGAAGCCGCCGTCGATGACACCACGTTCGATTGAATTGATGCTCGCGACGTGGATGCTGAGACTCACGCCAGGCGCGGCTTCGCTGAAGCGCGCGACGGCCTCGCTCAGGCGAGCCTGAGGATTGGTCACCGTCTTGTCGAAGACCGCCACATCCAGTTGGCCACCAAGCTGATGATGGATGTCGTCAATGCTGTTGCGAAAAGCATCCACCGACGCCAGCAACTTGAGGGTCTGCTCGTACACCTGCTGCCCGTCCTGTGTCAGCGCAAAACCTGCGCGGCCTCGTCGGCACAGCACCAACGCCAGGCGTGTTTCGAGGTCCTTGATATGACGGCTGACGGTGGACGTGCCGATATTCAATTCGAGTTCGGCCGCCGCCATGCCGCCGCATTCGACGACGCTCTTGAATACCTTGAGAAGTCGCAGATCGACGTCGCTCAGCTGCCCCAGGACGGCGCGCGGTTTGGCAGTTGTCTTTACTTTCATGAATGGCCAAGTAAACAGCGACATTGATGCATTTGCAAGAGTAAGACTGTGCCAAAGAATCAAGGCACCGAAACCAACTGACTCGCATTGCATGCGGGAGATCGAATGCCTGACCTCACTCTCATTTCGCCGACCGCGGCACCCCGCACTGACGCCGCCTGGCTCGATGCCTATTGGATGCCATACACGGGGAATCGCCACTTCAAGGCCGATCCGAGAATCATCGTGGAGGCCAAGGGTTCCTACTTCACTGACGGGGACGGAAGAAAGGTGTTCGATGGGCTGTCCGGCCTCTGGTGCAGCGGTCTTGGCCATGGGCGGCCGGAAATCACCGAGGCCGTGGCCCGGCAGCTTGCAAAGCTCGACTACGCGCCCGCATTTCAGTTCGGGCATCCGCTCGCGTTCGAACTCGCCAACAAGCTGAAGGAACTGACGCCCGCAGGTCTGGACCGCGTGTTCTTCACCAATTCAGGGTCCGATGCCGCAGATACATCCTTGAAGATGGCGCGTGCTTATTGGCGAGCCAAGGGACGGGCCAGCAAGACACGCCTGATCGGCCGCCAGAAGGGCTATCACGGCGTCAACTATGGGGGAGTGTCCGTCGGTGGGATAGGCGCCAATCGGAAACTGTTCGGGCAGGGCCTGGAGGTCGACCATCTGCCGCACACACAACTGCCCGGTAGCGCCTTTAGTCGCGGCATGCCCGCGCAAGGCGCCGAACTCGCGGACCACTTGCATGAACTCGTCGCGTTGCACGACGCCTCCACTATTGCCGCTGTGATCGTGGAGCCGATGTCTGGCTCGGCGGGCGTGGTGGTGCCGCCGGTGGGCTACCTGAAGCGTTTGCGCGACATCTGTACGGCGCACGACATTCTGTTGATCTTCGACGAGGTCATCACTGGGTTCGGGCGTTGCGGTGCGATGACCGGGGCCGAGGCATTCGGTGTCGTGCCCGACATCTTGAATGTCGCCAAGCAAGTCACCAACGGTGCCCAGCCGCTCGGCGCAGTCATCGCCAGCAATGAGATCTACGAGACCTTCATGGAGGCGGGTGGCCCTGACTACATGGTGGAGTTTCCGCATGGCTACACCTACTCCGCGCACCCGGCCGCGTGCGCGGCCGGGATCGCGGCGCTCGGCGTGCTGCAAGCCGAAGACATGGTAGGTCGCGCCAAGGCGCTGGCGCCGCATTTCGAGGACGCGGTGCACAGTCTCAGGGGTAGGCAGCATGTGACTGACATCCGAAATTTCGGACTGGCAGCAGGGATTACGCTGGCTTCGCTGCCGGGCGAGCCGGCGAGACGGCCCTTCGAGGTCGCGATGGCTTGCTGGCGCAAAGGCTTCTATGTCCGCTCCGGCGCCGACACGATCCAGCTCGCACCTGCCTTCAACAACGAAAAGGCAGACATCGACCGCTTGGTCAATGCCCTTGCCGATGCGCTTGACGAATGTGCCTGATCCGGAGCAGGCAGTTTGGTCCTTGAAATGGGCGTGACCGCCGTCGAGTGCAGAAACTGTGCGACTTCGATGAGACGCCCGTTATCGGGGTACAAAAACCGTCTCAGGATAGCTAGGGGCGAATATTGCCTACGGATGCCAGGTCGACCGCGCCATCGTCACCCGCTGGACAGCAGAGTCGTCGTCATAGCTAAGCGAGGCTGACAGCGACTCTGCCGCGCGCTTCAATCGCGGAGCGAGTTTTGCCAGGCTGGCTGCGACATTGGCGTCGGCGGGTGCGCCGATGCACAGCGCGCCCACGACGCGCCAGCGGCTGCCGAATACCGGCACCGCGATGCTCGCCGATGCTTTCTTAGCCTCGCCGACCGTTACGTGAAAGCCGTTCGCCCTGATCTGGTCGTAGAGCTCGCCGCGCTGGCCCATCGCAGCCAGCATCACCTTGCCTGCCGCGCCCTGATCGAGTGGTGCGACTACGATCAGCGTGAAATGCCGGCTACGTTCATCCTGAATCGCCGACTACGCTCGTCTGAAACTGGCCTCCGGGCTCTTCACGTAGTCCCGGCTCATTAGGCCCCATGCCTTGCTGCTGGTGAGGATGGCCGTCCAGACCTGCTGCGCCTCCACGGTGCGCGCATAAGTCTGGGTGTTGTTGAAGCTCACGATCAGCGCCGTGGCCGTGCCGATCAGCGCCACCACCGTCCATGGAATGGCCAGCCAGTGCCAGCCTGCGAGCTCGTAGAGGCACACCGGCACGATGCCCAGCGCGAGCAGCACGTACAACTCGCGCCGCGTCCACAGGAAGAACTCGCGCAACCGGTACGCACGGCCGACGTTCACCGTGCAGCCAGCCAGGCGGCGAGCGTGGTAGCGCCGACCCGTGCATCTGCGCCAGTGGTGAGCGAGCCGTCATTCACCCGCACGCCGAAGTAGGGCGCGCTCGCGTCCGGCATCACGGTGCGCGCGTCACCGTTGGCGCGCAGCCAGCGCTCGACCATTGCAGCCATGCCTGCACGCTCCGGCCCCCCGACCTCGACCATGCCGTTGAGTGGCGCGCCCAGCGCCGCATCGGCCATGGCGGCGGCCACGTCCTGCGCGGCCACCGGCTGCAGGTGCGCCGACGGCAGCCGCACCGCGTCGCCCTCGGTGCCCGACTGGGCGATGGCCGGCAGGAACTCCATGAACTGCGTGGCCCGCACGATGGTGTAGGGCAAGCCTGACCCTTCGATCAGCTGCTCCTGCACAAGCTTGGCGCGGAAGTAGCCACTGCCCTGCAGACGCTCGGTGCCGACCACCGACAGGGCCACGTGGTGCTGCACGCCGGCCGCTACCTCGGCCGCGAGCAGGTTACGGCCCGAGGTCTGGAAGAAGCTCATGACCGCCGTGTCCTCGAACGAAGGCGAGTTGGCCACGTCGACCACCACCTGCGCGCGGGTCAGCGCTGCGGCCAGGCCCTCGCCGGTGAGGGTGTTGACGCCGGTGTTGCGCGAGGCCGCGACGGCTTCGTGTCCGCGCTGCCGGAGCAGCGCGATGAGCTTGCTGCCGATGAGGCCGGTGCCTCCGATGACGACGATCTTCATGGTGCGTGCCTTGGTGTGATCAGTTGTTGGTGCCTCGATGGTAGGCATGGAACAATATGGCTGAAATGACGAAGATGCCTGAAATACTGCCAAATACTTCCTCGCGCCGGCCGCGCCCGAAGCGTGTGCTTTTCGTCGCCTTTCCCGAAGTCGGCCTGCTCGACCTGACCGGCGCGCAGACCGTGTTCTGGGCCGCCACCAAGGCAATGGAGGCGCGGGGCTTGGCGGGCTACGAGCGCTGCACCGCCAGCCTCGAGGGTGGCCCGATTCGCAGCGCCGAAGGGCTTGTGCTGCACACCGATGCTCTCGCAGGTGTTCGTGCGTCGTCGGTCGACACGCTGATCGTGCCCGGCTCGCCGTACATGGCGCAGGTGCTCGACCACGCCGCGCTGCTGGTGAAATGGCTGCGTCGCGCGGCCGGCAAGACACGCCGCACCGCCTCGGTGTGCAGCGGCGCCTTCCTGTTGGCCGCGGCCGGGCTGCTCGACCACAAGCGCGCCACCACCCACTGGCTGATGTTCGACATGATGGGCCAGCGCTTTCCGTCGGTGCAGATTGACCGCGACGCCATCTTCGTGCAGCAGGGTGCGGTGTGGACGTCTGCTGGCGTGACGGCCGGGATCGACCTGGCCATGGCGCTGGTCGAGACTGACTGCGGGCACGAGGTGGCGATGGAGGTGGCGCGCGAGCTCGTGGTCTACCTGAAGCGCCCTGGCGGCCAGTCGCAGTTCAGCGGCATGCTGCAGGCCCAAGCCGAGGACTCGGCCGCAATGTTCGACGAACTCAACCTCTGGATCGCCGGCAACCTCCAGCGGCCGAACCTTGGCGTGGAGCAGTTGGCCGAGCAGGCCCGCATGAGCCCGCGCAACTTCGCCCGCGTCTACAAGCAGAAGACCGGCCGCACGCCGGCCAAGGCGGTGGAGCTGTTCCGGCTCGAGGCGGCCAAGCGCCTGCTGCAAGACTCCACCCGCAACGTCGATCAGATCGCCATGCAGTGCGGATTCGGCGCCGAGGAGCGCATGCGGGTGACGTTCCAGCGCCACTTGGGCGTGGCGCCGCGGGACTATCGGCGGCGCTTTGCGGCGCGAATTATTTAACTGTTAGCGCTCCAATTGCGTGAATCCCGCCAAGCAACCTCCCTGCGATGCAGCTTTAGACTGTCTGCTGTCCTTCGAGTTTGTCGGCCGAATGACAGCGACCATCGAAAGCTGAACTCGACGCTTTTCCTCGCGAACTACCGGTGTGCTTTGAAACCCGACCTTCGCCGACATCGATGAAAAAATCAGAGCGAAGGACAGCACTCCCGATCGGCGGGCGGCAACGGGGGGACCAAGGCCTCTTCGCGCACCAACGCCCGCTTCGAATTTCCATGAAATGGTGTTCGGGGCCCACTGCCGCCCTTGGGAATCGCGCCTTGATCGTCCGCTTGCAAATGCGAAGCAGCCGTTCGTGTCGTGCATTGATGTTCAGCCCTCCTCGTACCAGCGGTCCTTGGCCAGCATTACGCGATGGTGGCCCTGTCCTGACGGCATCATCGGAAAGCAATTCTCCAGTGGCGCAACCTGCACATCGAGGAAGAAGGGTCCATCGAAGGCCATGCACTCGGCCAGGGCAGCTCTCAACTCGGCCGGGTCGGACACGCGGCGCGCACCCCAACCGAAGGCCCTGGCCAAAGCCACGAAGTCAGGCAGCGCTTCGTTCCAGCTATGGCTCAACCGGTTGCCGTGGTTCAGCTCCTGCCATTGGCGCACCATGCCCATGTAGCCGTTGTTCGACAGCACGAGCTTCACGGGCGCACGGTGCTGCACTGCCGTCGAAAGTTCCTGGATGTTCATCAGCACCGACGCATCGCCGCTCACGCAGACCGTGAGCGCACCTGGATGCGCGATCTGTGCGCCGATCGCGGCCGGCAGGCCGTATCCCATGGTCCCCGCGCCACCCGACGTGAGCCAGCGATGCGGACGCTCGAAGCGCAGGTATTGCGCGGCCCACATCTGATGCTGGCCGACATCGGTGGAGACGATCGCATCGCGCCCCGCAAGTAGCTGTTGCAGCTCAGCTATCAAGTGCTGCGGCAGGATCACGTCGCTGCGCGCCTCGAAGTCCAGGCAGCGCTGAGCGCGCCAGTGCCCGATGCGTTGCCACCAGGGTGCCAGGCGCTCGGGCTTGAGGCCGCCCAACTCGGGCATGGCGAGCAGCGCGTCGAGCACCACACCGCAGTCGCCCACCATCGGCACGTCGACCTTCACCACCTTGTTGATGCTGCTCGGGTCGATGTCGATGTGGATCTTGCGCGCATGCGGGCAGAACTCGTCGAGCTTGCCGGTCACGCGATCGTCGAAGCGCGCACCCACGCAGACGACGAGGTCGGCCTCGTGCATGGCGAGATTGGCCTCCAGATTGCCGTGCATGCCCAGCATGCCGACGAAGCGCGGGTCCGAGGCCGGAAACGCGCCGAGCCCCATCAGCGTCAACGTGCACGGCGCGCCGGTGCGCTGCACGAGGCGCGTGAAGGCCTCGCAGGCTTGCAGTCCGGCATTGATGAGCCCGCCGCCGCCGTAGAGGATGGGCCGGCGTGCAGTCGACAACAGGTCGGCCGCGCGCTGCAGGCTTGCCCGGGGCGGCAGTGTGGCGTCGCGGCTGCGGCGCGCCAGCTTGCTCGAGGGCTTGGCCGATCCGCGGCCCAACGTCGTCAGTTGCACGTCCTTCGGCACGTCGATCAGGACCGGCCCAGGTCGACCCGACGCGGCAATGTCCAGCGCACGCCGAACCACATCCGGGATGTCGTCCGCCACGCGCGCCTGATGGTTCCACTTGGTCACCGGCCGCGACATCCCGAGCGCGTCGCTCTCCTGGAACGCACCGGTGCCGATCGATGCTGTCGCGACCTGGCCGCTAATGCACAGCACCGGCACCGAATCGCTGAGTGCGTCGAGCAGCCCGGTGATGGTGTTGCCGACACCCGGGCCGGAGGTCACCAGCACCACGCCGACCCGGCCCGTGCTGCGTGCATAGCCTTCGGCTGCGTGCACAGCCGCCTGCTCGTGCCGTACCAGGACGTGCCTCAGGCGCGGCTCGCCGTGCAAGGCGTCGTACAGCGGCAATGCGGCACCCCCCGGGTAGCCAAAGATCGTGTCGATGCCGCATTCCACGAGGGTATCGAGGAGGGCTTCCGCGCCGTTGCGCACGCGCAGCGGGAGGTCTTGTACCGGGCCGGGATTGGGGGTCGTCGGGTGGGTGATGGTTTTCATGCACTGATTCTTTACGCCTTGCCGCAGAATGTGCTTCGTTCTTTTGCCTGATTCTGCTCAATACATGAAAACCAATCGCTCAAAATCGAAAGAAGACGAATATTTTCTGGACAAGTTCGATATGCAGATCTTGCGCGTCCTGCTGGACGACTCCCGCAAGCCGCTGCAGCAGATTGGCGCCGAAGTCGGCTTGTCGCCCACGAGTTGCTGGACGCGAATCAAGAAGCTGGAGGCGCAGGGCGTGATCAAGCGCTACACCGTCGACGTCGACGCCGCCAAGTTGGGCTATCAGGACTCGGTGATCGTCCAGCTCACGCTGGAGAGCCACAGCGACGAAACGCTCTACGAGTTCGGCCGCGTGCTGGCCACCATTCCCGAGATCCAGGAAGCCTACCTGGTCTCCGGCGACTACGACTACTACATTCGCATCGCGGTGCGCGACACGCGTGACTACGAGCGGTTGCTGCGCGAGAAGCTCTACAAGATTCCCGGCATCCGCCACAGCCAGTCGCACTTCGTGCTGCGCGTGCTGAAGGAAGCGACCGTGCCCTTGATGTGATCGCATTGGCGCTTCGCGTGCGCCATCAAGAATTTCAAGGGATGGAACTTTGCCATCGGGCACTATGTGCAGTGGATGGGCCAGTCGATATTCTGAAAACATAACTTTCGGAGACGACATGCATTGCCCCACCTTGAACAAGAGCAGACGGCGCCTCCTGGGCGGCGCGCTGGCTTCCCTCGCCTTGTCGACAGCCGCGCTGGCGCAAGGCTTTCCGAACAAGCCCGTGACCATCGTCGTGCCCTTCGTCGCCGGCAGCCCGACCGACGTGGCCGCGCGTGCATTTGCCACCGACTATTCGCTGGCCTTGAACACGCCCGTGATCGTCGACAACCGGCCCGGCGCCAACCAGACCATCGCGGGCTCCTACGTCGCGCGGGCCGCGCCGGACGGCTACACGCTGTTCTTCGCGAATCTGCCCGCCGTGGTGCCGCCGTCGATCCAGGCCCACCTGCCGTACAAGGGCCTGCGCGACTTCGCGCCAGTCTCGGACATCATGACCATCGGCTTCATCCTGGTCACGGCGCCCGATGTGCCGGCCACGTCGCTGAAGGAATTCGTCTCGATGCTGAAGGCCGATCCTTCGAAGTATTCGTACGGCTCTTCCGGCATCTCCACGCCCATCCACCTGATGGCCGAGATGTTCGACAAGGAGATCGGCGTGAAGACGCTGCATGTGCCTTACAAGGGCGGCAACCAGGTGCAGATGGACCTGATCAGCAACCGGCTCACCTATGCCTTCCTGCCCACGGGTTCGATGGAATACGTGAAGGCCGGCAAGCTCAAGACCTTCGGCCTCGCCTCCGAGAAGCGCGACCCCGACTATCCCGACCTGCCCACGATGGATGAAGGCGGCCTGCGCAACTTCAATGCCACGGTGCGCTTCGTGCTGGTCGGCCCGAAGCAGACTCCGGCCGACGTCGTCGGCAAGCTGAACGCCGCCGCCAACAAGGTGATCGCGAGCGAGGCCTTCTACACGCGGGTGAAGTCCGTGGGTGGCGTAAACATGTCGAAGCCGGCCACGCCGGCGCAGGTCGGCGCGCGCATCGCGGAGGAAGAGGCGCAGTGGGATGCGGTGGTGAAGAAGGCCGAGATCCAGCTCGAATGATGGTGGTGTGACCCATCGACAAAGAAGGCCGCCGGAATTCTGCTCCGGCGGCCTTCTTTGTCGTTGGCCCCGCCGCCACGCGAGACCGGCGGTCACTTCATCCGTTTCAGTTCACGATGTCCTGCAGCAGTTCGGGACTCGGCGAAAGCTCTCCCTTTTCAATGCGCTTGATGATCTCGTTCACGCGGCGGTGGCATGTGACGTCGATGCCGACTTCCTCGCCGCGCCGGGCGACCAGGCCATTGATGTATTCCGTCTCGGTGCGCCGGCCCTTGCGGATGTCCTGACCCATCGACGGCCGCTGGCCATCGCTGCGCGAGCTGGCTACTTCCATGATCATCCGGGTGATGGCGTCGCGGGCCGAGGCGTCGACGTCGGCACGCGCCAGCAGGTCGAGGTCGAGCCCGCCAACGGGCTCCAGCGCCAGGCCCAGCGCCTGGCCCACGCGGATGCTGGAACTGCCAAGCCGAATGGTCAGGTCGCGAGCCACCTCGTTCATGTCGCGCTCCTTGCCGGTCAGGCCGGTCAGGGCACAGACACCGTTGCGCATGGCATTGATCGTGAGCTTGGACCAGCGCTCGCCCCAGAGGTTCTGGGTGACCTTGCACGTGTCTCCATGCGCGAGCAAGGCGGCGATCGTCCGGGCCCGCGGCGTGACCTGCCCGTGCAGTTCGCCCACACGCATGCCGGCTTTCTTCTCGTCACCCAGCGGCGAATTGCGAACGATCTGCCCTGGTGCCACCAGCTCGGCGGCCAGCGCGCTGACGGAGCAACCCAGCGTGCGCCCCCAACCCGCAATGCCGGCAATGGTCTCTTCATTGATGCCGTTCTGCAGCGAGACGAGGCAGCCTGTGGGCGCCAGATACGGCAGGATCAACTGCGTGGCCCACTCGGTGTCGTAGGCCTTCACGGCAATGAAAGCGACGTCGATCGGCGCCTCGCGCAGCAACTGCGGCACATCGCTGATGTGCAACGCCCTCAGGCGCGCTTCCACCGAGCCGGCGCCGTTCATGCCTGTCACGCTGATGCCCTTCTGACGCATGGCCTCGACGTGTTCCGGCCACGCGTCGACCACGAAGGCGTCCACGCCCGCCTTGACCATGTGCGCCCCGACATAGCCGCCTACCGCGCCCGCTCCGACGATGCATACCCGGGTCATTGAATGCTCCTTTGCGCCATTGGCTTCACAGATTGAATTTGCAGGCGTCCGCGCCCAGCGTCGCGGCCGCGGCTCCCAGTTCGTCGCGCAGGCTCTCCAGCCGCTGCTCGCCATACAGCTCGGGCGTGCCCAGCAGGCACAGTGCCGCGAAGGTCGCGCCGCTCGACCCGCGCACAGGCATGCCGAACGCATGCACCCCCGGAACGACGTCACCCAAGTTCACCCCGAAGCCATGCCGGTCGGAACGCTCGCGCATCTTTTGCAGTGCAGCCAATCGCCCTGTGCCGCAACGCGCAACTTCCTGCGCCACGTTGTCGAGCAACACTTTGCGCGCCTCTTCGGCGGGCAGGGTCTGGAGGATCGCCACGCCGCCTGCCGCGGTGAACAACGGCCGGCGCGAACCCGGATAAAGCACCGAGCCCGACAGCGGCAAAGATCCCGCGCGCGCGCTGCACACGTACTCATTGCCACTGCGTAACAGCAGCACCGCGACGCCACCCATGCGGCGCGCGAAGGCCTGCAACGTGGCCTCGGCACGGCGCTGGAAGTGAACGTGTTCCGGCAACGCGAGGCCCAGCTCGTGCATCAACGGCCCGGGCAAGTAGTGCCGGTCGCTCGCGCACTGCACCACCAGGCGCTCTTCGATCATGCAGCCGAGCATGCGGTGCACCGTGGCCCGGTCCAGGTCGCACGCGGCGGCCAGGTCGGACAGGCGCCAGCCAAACTGCGGCCGCGAGGCGATCATGCGCATGAGCTTGATGCCGCGCGTGAGACTTCGCGTTCCGAGTCGCTCCGGGGCGGCAGCGTTGGGGCTCTGCTGGGCAAGCTGGTCTGTGTCCACCGTGGCGGGCTCCTTGTGCATGTTCACGATTCAGTCGCCGAAGCCATAGAGCCGCTTCGGGTTGTCGACCAGGATCTTGTGCAGTGTCGAATCGTCCAATGACCACTGGCGCAACTGGCCGAGCACGTGGCCCGAGTCCACGTCGAATGGGGGGCACACGTCGGTCGGGGCCGGCATCACGCCCGGTTGCGGATGGGGCCAGTCGCTGCCCCACAGCATGCGATCCGGATTGCTTTGGATGAAGCGCCGCGCCAATGGCGCGAGGTCGGCGTAGTCCAGGCTGTCGGAGCAGCGATACGGCGCGGAGAGCTTCACGTAGGCCTTGCCGCCCTCCACGAGTGCGAGCACGGCATCGAGCCCCTTCTGGCTTGCGGCTCGGCTGGCGTGCGCGCCCGCATAGTGGTCGAACACGACCGGAACGGGCAGCGACCGGATGGCGTCGTTGCAACCCGAAAGCAGCGGCAGACTCGCATAGACCTGCACATGCCATCCCCAAGGCGCGACGCGGTCGGCGATGCGTCGCATATGGTCGGAGGCCTTGGCCGTGTCGCCTTGCTTGTCGATTTCCAGGTTGACGCGAACACCGCGAACGCCAGCGGATGCCATCTCGTCGAGCATTGCGTCCGGAGCGTTTTCATCGATCACCGCGATGCCCCGTGCCCGGCGGCTTCCGAGAATGCGAAGGGCATGCAGCGTGGCCGAATTGTCGAATCCGTAGACGCTGGGCTGCACGATGACCACGCGCTGTATGCCCAGGCCGGCGTGCAATTCCGACAGTGCTTCGATCGATGCGGGCGGCGGCGTGTACCGGCGTGAAAAGCTGAAGGGGAACGCCCCACCGTCCAGGAGGACATGCGTGTGGCAATCGCACGCGCCGGGCGGCAGGGGCGGCAGTGTCGAAGGCGTTTTCATGCGGCGCGCGGTTCACGTGCGAGAGTGACGGGGTGGTGGGCACGATAGCGGATCGCCCCCGAAGATTGATGCCGCGCGCATGCGCGAATTTCAAGGAGTGAACTTTCAGGTCCACCGCGCGGGTAAGTCTGGCGCACCCGTCTGGCGAAATCCCCGCCACTTCCCAAAGCTCATTAATTCCATATACTGAACAAACGTTCTCAATACCGAATATTGTTTGGTGCACAAACGCTGAAACGCGCGGCGTCGCCTCACTCCGCGGCGCCACTTTCCCCCATTCACTGGCCATCAACATCATGCAAATCAAGAAGATCGCAGGCGCGCTCGGCGCCGAGGTTTCAGGCGTGGATCTCACGCAGCCGCTGCCCGATGAAGAGGCTCGACGCATTCACGGCGCACTGCTGGACCATCAGGTCATCTTCCTGCGCAATCAGAAGCTCACGTTGCAGCAATTCCTGGCTTTCGCCAATGCGATGGGGCAGCCGGTCGACTATCCATTCGTCAAGGGGTTGCCGGGATTTCCGCAGATCATCGAGGTGAAGAAGCTGGAGCACGAGACCTCCAATTTCGGCGGCATCTGGCACTCTGACACCACCTATCTCGAGGAGCCGCCGATGGGGTCGATGCTGCTCTCACGCGAAATCCCACCGTACGGCGGAGACACCATGTTCGCCAACCAGTACATGGCCTATGACGCACTGTCGCCGACGATGAAGGACCTCCTCGCCCCGCTGGTTGGCATCAGCAGCTCGGCCAAGGCCGACGTCTCGCGCACGCGGGAGGACCGGATCAAGACCGATGGTGCGGGCGATGCGAGCCAGCAGCATCTGGCCGAGCATCCGGTCGTTCGAACTCACCCCGAGACAGGTCGCAAGGCCCTGTACGTCAACATCGCACACACCGCGGGCATCAAGGGCCTGACGGACGACGAGAGCGAGCCATTGCTGAAGTTTCTGTTCCAGCACCAGGTCAAGCCGGAGTTCACGTGCCGCTTCAGTTGGGAGCCGGACACCATCGCGTTCTGGGACAACCGCTGCACGCAGCACAATCCGGTCAACGACTACCATGGCTTTCGGCGTGTCATGCACCGCATCACGCTCAAGGGCGACCGGCCCGTGTAGGCGCGCTCACTTCACCTGGAACTGGCGGGAGATGAAGCTGCAGGTCGCGACGAGCAACTGCGCGCATTCGGCGAGGCTGGCCTCCATGCGGTGCCGCGGCCCCGCCACCGCGACGGCCAGCGTCTCGTTGTGCACCGCGAAGAAGGCAGCGACGGCCCACACGTCGATCACGTTTTCGCCGCGCGTCTGGAAGTAGCCGGCGCGTCGGCTCTGCAGGATGTCGGTAATCAGGGCTTCGGGGTCCGTGATCGTCGAGGTGGTGATGGAGGGCAGGGTCCTGCCATCGAACCAGGCGCGCAGGTCCGCCTCCTTCAACGAGCCCAGCAGCGCCTTGCCGATCGAACTCGAATGCAGCGGCTTGATGTCCCCCGGCTTGGCGGAATAGCGGATCGAGTTCGTGCTCTCCACGACCTGCAGGTACACCACGCTGTCGCCCTGCCGCTTGCCAAGGATCACCGTCTCGCGCGACGTCTCGCGCAAGCGCTCCAGCATGGGCGTCATGCGCTCGACAAACGGATCCTTGTCGAGGATGTCGCGCGTCACGTCGTACATGCGCTTCGTCGGATAGAGCGACCTCGGGCGCGCGAGCGAATACAAATAGCCGCGCGCCGTGAGGGTCGAGACGATCGCGTGACAGGTGCTCTTTGGGATGCCCACCGCATCGGCGAGATCGGTCAGGGACAGCGGCCGCTGGCTCGCCTGGAAGGCTTCGAAGATGTCGATGACACGTTCGACGGCGGTGACATTGGATGCGGTCATGGGGGATTCCTGGGTAGCAGTGGCTTGCTGGGAAATTCTGCCGGCTGAACAAACATGCTCGCTGACGCCTCAATTGCATCGTACAAAGCACGCTTGTTCGAAATATAGAACATTCGTTCTTGATTCAGAAATTGTCGAATCATACGATTCGTGTAACAGATTTCTGGAGACCGCCTCAGTGCCCTACGGCCAAGACATCACAGTCGACCAGCGTGCGACCGGCGCGTGCTGGATCACCATCGACCGCGCGCAGAAACACAACGCCCTCGCCCGCTCGGTTCTTGCGGATCTGGCGACCGCCGTGCGCGAGGCGGGCACACGCGCAGGGACGCGACTGGTCGTGCTCTCCGGCGCAGGTGAACGCTTCTTCGCGGCCGGCGGCGACCTGCTGGACCTGGCCAGCGTTCGCGACGAAGCCGCAACCCTCGCCATGACGGACCAGGCGCGCGGCGCGCTGGATGCGATCCGCGATTGCCCCTTGCCTGTCCTCGCACTGCTGAACGGCGACGCGATCGGCGGCGGCGCCGAACTGGCGCTCGCCTGCGACATGCGGTTGCAGTCGTCGCATGCGCGCATCGGGTTCATCCAGGCACGCTTGGCGATCACATCGGCCTGGGGCGGCGGGCCAGACCTGTGCCGCCTCGTCGGCGGCGCCCGCGCGATGCGCATGATGAGCCGCTGCGAACTCGTGGACGCCCCCACTGCCCTCGCATGGGGACTGGCCGATGCCGTCATCGGCGACGGCCCCGCGGGCAACGACATGCAGGCCTTCCTCGAACCCATGCTGGCCTGCGCACCGCAGGTCTTGCGCGGCATCAAGGCGCAAACGCTGGCGTGGCGGCGTGGAGAAACCTACGAGGCATCGCGCGCCATCGAGCAGCGCCAGGTGCTTCAGACGTGGCTCCACGACGACCACTGGCGCGCCTCCGAAAAGCTCCTGTCCAAAGGAAAGCGATGAGCAGCAGAGACAACATCCAGGTTCCACCCGAACTTCGCCCCATCAACCGCAGCGGCGTCGACGTGCCAACCAGCGTCGATGCCTCGGCAGTCGATCCTGCGTACATCGGCGAGCCGGGCGAATACCCGTTCACGCGCGGCATCTTTCCGGACGGCTACCAGGGCCGCCTGTGGACCATCCGCCAGTACTCGGGCTTCGGCACGGCAGAGGAATCCAACGCGCGGTACAAGTTCCTTCTGGGCAAGGGACAGACCGGCCTGTCGGTGGCGCTCGACCTGCCCACGCAGTGCGGCCTGGACCCCACGCATCCGATGGCTCGACCGGAGATCGGCAAGGTCGGCGTGTCGCTGTCGAACCTGAGCGAGGCCGAGATCCTTTTCGATGGGCTCGACCTCTCGAAAATCTCGACGTCCTTCACCATCAACGGCACCGCCGCCATCATCTACGCGATGTATCTGGCGGTGGCCGACAAGCAGGGCGTGCCGCGCAGCAAGCTCACGGGCACGATCCAGAACGACATCCTCAAGGAGTACGTGGCGCGCGGCACCTGGATCTTTCCGGTGAAGCCATCGATGCGGCTGATTGCCGACTCGATCCTGTACTCCAACGATGTGTCGCCGCGCTTCAACCCGATCAGCATTGCCGGCGCCCACGTACGCGATGCGGGCGCGACGGCCGCCGAGGAGATGGCCTATACGCTGGCCAACGGCCTCGCCTATGTCGACGAACTGCGCGAGCGCGGCGGCGACGTGGAGAAGTTCGCCAAGCGGCTGTCGTTCTTCTTCTACGTTCACATGGACTTCTTCGAGGAGATCGCGAAGTTCCGCGCTGGCCGGCGACTGTGGGCGAAGCTGATGAAAGAGCGCTACGGCGTGCAGGACCCCAAGGCGCAGCACTTCCGCTTCGGCGTGGTCTGCGGCGGCTCTTCCCTGGTGGCGCCGCAGCCCTACAACAACGTGGTGCGCGTGGCCGTGGAAACCATGGCCGCGGTGTTCGGCGGTGCGCAATCAATCTTCACCTGCGCATTCGACGAAGCCTTCCAGATACCCACCGAGTTCTCCGCCGAGTTGGCGGTGCGCACGCAGCAGATCATTGCCTACGAGAGCGGCATCGGCCGCACGGTCGACCCGCTGGGCGGCAGCTACTTCCTCGAGGAGCACACCAATCGCATGGAAGAAAAGATCGTGCAGGTGATGGACGAGATCGAGGCCTACGGCGGTGTGACCCGTGCGATCGAGGAAGGCTGGATCCAATTGCGCCTGGCCGAGCGCGGACTGGAACGCAAGCTCGACACCGACTCCGGACACAACGTCATCGTCGGGCAGAACCACTTCAAGAAGGCCAACGAAGAGATCAAGGTCGGCGAGGTCTTCACGCTCGATCCGACAGTGGCGCAACGCGCGCTGGAGAAGTTCCAGCGCGTGCTCGACACGCGCAACCAGGCGGCGGTCGACACGTCGCTGGGGAAGCTTGCCGCGGCCTCCGCGAAGGACCGAGAGAACGTCATGCCCTATCTCGTGGAGTGTTGCCATGCCTACGCGACGGTGGGCGAGATGGTGGCGTGCCTGAAGAAGGAATGGGGCGAATTCAAGGAACCGGTGAATCTATGACCACACAACTTCAGCCCTCGCCCGCACTGGCCGGCAAGCGCATCCTGATTGGCAAGCCCGGCCTCGACGGGCATGACATCGGCGCCAAGATCGTCGCGCTGACGCTGCGCAATGCGGGCGCCGAGGTGATCTACACCGGGCTTCGGCGCAGCCCGCAGCAGATTGCGCAGGTGGCCATCGACGAAGGCGTCGACGCGGTGGGCCTGAGCATCCTGTCGGGCAGCCACAAGGAACTGGTCGAGGATGTGATGACGCAGCTTCGCGAACTCGGCGCAGGCGACGTCAAGGTATTCGTCGGTGGAACCATTCCGGCGGAAGATCAGCCGCACCTCAAGCAGCTCGGCGCCGCGGCCATCTTCACGGCCGACATGCCGCTGGACGACGTGGTCAGGATCCTGGCGGAAAGCCTGGCATGAGCACCGGGGGTTCGCAATGAACGCGCCGCTCGAAGGCATTCGTATCGTGGAAGTCGGGCACATGCTCGCCGGCCCCTATTGCGGGCTGATGCTCGCCGACATGGGCGCGGAGGTCATCAAGATCGAGACGCCCGAAGGCGACATCGGCCGCACCGTCAGCCCGCATTTCATCGGCCCGCACAACGCCTATTTCGCGAGCCTGAACCGCAACAAGAAGAGCGTGGTGCTCGACCTCGCCAGTGACGACGGACGCGAAGCGCTCGGCCACATCGCGGCGCAATCGCAGGCGCTCGTGACGAACCTGCGCCCTTCCGCGATTCACAAGCTCGGCCTCACCTACGACACCCTGCGCAAATGGAACGAGAGGATCGTGTGCGTTGCTCTGACCGGGTACGGTCTCAAGGGGCCTTTCTCTGAAAACCCGGCCTACGACTACGTCATCCAGGCCATGACCGGGGTGATGGCCCTGACCGGCTCGCCCACCTCGCCGCCGACGAAGGCTGGCTACTCGGCCGTCGACAACTCCGCCGGACTGGTGGCCGCGCTCGGCCTGCTCGCCATGATCGTGCAGGGGCGCGGCGGGCAGGTCGACGTGTCGATGTACGACGTGATGCTGTCGCAACTCAACTACCTGGCCGGCGCGGATCTCAACGCCGGGGAGACGATCCAGCGGATGCCCGATTCGGCACATCCGTACGTGGTGCCGGCGCAGATCTTTCCGACGGCGGATGGATGGCTTACGCTGTTCATCACGCACGACAAGTTCTGGAAGAAGTTCTGCGAGGAGATCGGCCGGCCGGCGTGGTTGGTCGACCCGAAGTTCGCCAGCATGGCAGGCCGCCGCGCGCATCGCACCGAAGTCGTCGCGGCCATCACTGCCGTGCTCTCGGAGGCCTCCGCGGCCGCATGGGTGCGGCGCCTGGGCGCGCTTGGGGTCGTTGTCTCCGAGGTGGGCACGCTGAGCGACGCGCTGCGCAGCGACATCGCCGCGGACCGGTCGATGGTCGTGGCACTCGGCGACGGCGAGTTGCCGCTGAGAGCTGTCGCGAGTCCCATCAAGTTCGATGGCTACACGCCGTCGTATGGGCTGCCTCCCTTGCTGGACCAGCATCACGACGAGGTGCTGGGTTGGGCCACTGCGTGACGTCGACGCCGCTCGATCGGCGGGCGCTGGGCCGCACGCTCACGCAACTCGCGAATGCGAACGCCGTCGATCTGGCCAGGCGGCCACTGCGTACGCCGGCGGCCAGCACAGCGCGCCGCATCGGCATCACCGGCGCGCCCGGTGCCGGCAAGAGCACGCTGCTGGGCCATCTCGCGCTTGCTCGCGCAGCCAACGGCCGACTCGGTGTTCTGGCCGTCGATCCCAGCAGCCCGAAGAGCGGGGGCGCGATCCTCGGTGACCGTGTCCGCATGGACGAACTGCCTGGCGCGTCGGAGCTCTACATCCGGTCGCTGGGGTCGCGCAAGACATCGGATGGCCTCGCAGACAACTTGCCCGAGATGCTCGACGCAATGGACGATTTCGAGTTCGCGGAAGTCCTGCTGGAAACGGTCGGCGTCGGACAGGCAGAGTACGCGGCACGCATACAGGTCGACACGCTGGTGCTCGTGTTGCTGCCGGAAAGCGGCGACACCGTGCAGGCGATGAAGGCCGGCATCATGGAGATGGCCGACATCTTCGTCGTCAACAAATCCGACCTGCCGGGTGCCCGGAGGATGGCCACCGACATCAAACGCATCTCGGCGATCACGCGCCACGCGCAAGGGTCGTGGATTCCGCCGGTGTTGCTGACTTCGGCTGCGCAGTCGCAGTCGATCAGCGCACTCTCCGAGTCGATCGACCGTCATCAATCCTGGCTGGCGAGCAGCGGACGCACCGAAGCGCTTCGCCTTCAGCGTGCCCGCTACCGACTCAGGCGCCTCGTGGAAATCCGCGCCGCGGAAGTCATTGCCCAACAAGGCGCCGAATTCTTCGCCGCACCGCTGGCGCACCAGTTGGCCCAGACGCTCGACATCGTCGGAAAGACAGGCGTTTCGACATGACAACAAGGAGACTTTCCATGCCCAGATTCCCGTGGCTGATGGCGCTGCTCGCGACACTGATAGCTGCGCCGCTCGGCGTTCAGGCGCAGGGCTTCCCGAGCAAGCCCGTGAGGATCATCGTGCCCCAGACGCCCTGCGGCGCGTCCGACGCACTCGCTCGCATCATGAGCCAGAAGCTCAGCAACAAATGGGGGCAACCCGTGATCGTCGACAACCGCGCCGGCGCAGGCGGCAACGTGGGCATGGAAGTTGTCAACACGGCGGCGCCCGACGGCTATACGCTGCTCATGAGCTACGTCGGCACGCAGGCGATCAACGGTGCGCTGTACAAGAACCTGCCGTTCGACCCGGGCACTGACTTCGCGCCGGTGGCCACCGTTGCGACACTGCCCTTCGTGATGGTCACCCGGCCCGACGCACCCTTCAAGACGGTGCCGCAATTGATCGAGGCCGCGAAGAAGCAAAGCATGTGGTGAAGGCCTCGGGCGCCAGCGTCGACTGATGATGACGCGGGCAACGATCCGACACTCAAGCGCCAGGTGCACGTGGGCATGCGAGACGGCGCGACGCAGATCGAATTGCAATTCGCAAGGGAATCGGCGATTGCCCTGCTTCAACGAAGCGTTGCCATGAAGCATGATCGCCTCGCCATGCACAGGCTTGTCGATGCATTGAATCTCAAGGCAAGCGTCGATGCCCATGCATGGGACAATTGCACTGCGATGGCAAGCGACCCGGCGCGTTTCGCGGCGCTAGCGAAAACATTCCCCTCGTTTCCCCGCCTCGTTCAGGAGATGAGCGGGCAGACATAGCAAAGACTCCCACGTGAAGACCTCGCCACGATGCCAGCCACTGAGAACACCGGAACACAGAGCATCGAGCGCGCCTTGCGGATCCTGCGCGAACTTGCAGCGCGCGGCGAATTCGGCTGGCGGCTGTCGGACCTTTCGGCGCGCTGCGAGGTCGACAAGGGAACGGTGCATCGCGTGCTCGCCTGTCTTGTGCGCGAGCGCTTCGTGCAACAGCGCCCGACCGACAAGCACTATTTCCCCGGCCCGATGCTGTATGAACTCAGCCTGTCGCTTCCGGGCTATGCCGCTTTTCAGCAGGCCTGCGAGCGTCGCCTTGCGAAGTTCGCCGTGCAGACCGAGGCGATCGCGTGGCTGATCCTTCGCAGCGGCAACGAGTACGTTTGCGCCGTGCGCAAGGGCACGCTCGAGTTGCGCGGGCTCATGGTGCATGTTGGCACGAGGCGGCCGCTGTTCACGTCCGTCGGCGGGGTCGCGATCCTGCAGACGCTGCCATCGCTCGATACCGAAAACATCCTCGTGGACAACGCGCAGCAAGAGATCGCGCAGCGCGGTGAAGGCCGCCTCGCCGCACTCAGGAAGATGCGAGATCGCTCTCAACGCCATGGGTTCGGCGTCAACCTCGGAGACGTCGCGCCCGGCGTGCATGCGTTTGCCGTTCCCGTGTGCAGCAGCGACGGCCACGCGGTAGCCGCAGTCTGTCTCACCGGCCTGCCGGAGCAGTTTCCCGAGGAACGCCTCGCCGAGATCCGGAAGGCACTGGGCGAAGTCGCTGCCGGTGTCGAAGGCGACGCGTACAAACTCCTCGGCTCCGTGATGCAGGTGGCCGCGGCGTTCTAGCGTTGTCTCGCAAGACTTCATCGAGGACCAGGGTCCGACGAGAAGTTCAAATAGTGAAACTCGGATTCCCAACCCTATGGGCATCGAAAACAGCCGTCGATATTCTCGAAGTGAGAGACAACTCCACGACGAGAAGCGATGAACGTAAACACGGCGGTCAACCTCGAAGACCTGCGACAGATAGCGCGGCGCAAGCTGCCACGGATCGCTTTCGATTTCATCGATGGTGGTGTGGACGACGAGGACTGCATGCGGCGCAACCGCGAGCAGTTCCGGCGCTATCAACTGGTCCCGCGCTACCTCATTGACGTATCGAAGCGCGACCAGTCCACCGAATTGCTGGGCCGCCGCTACGCGAGCCCGTTCGGCATCTCTCCCACCGGCCTCGCGGGGCTCTTTCATCCCGGTGCGGATGAGCTTCTTGCACAAGCGGCCAAGGCAGCCGACATTCCGTTCCTGCTTTCCAGCGCCAGCAATTGCGCAGTCGAGACGGCGGCAAAGCTCGCACCCGATCACGTCTGGTTCCAGATCTACGGCACGCGCGACGAGCGCATCAACAGCGACCTGGTGAAGCGTGCCCGTGACTGCGGCGTGCGCACGCTGGTGCTCTCGGTCGACGTGCCCGTCAACTCCAATCGCGAGCGCAACCGCCGCAACGGTTTCTCGCGCCCCTTCCGGATGACACCCTCTGTCGTGCTAGAGGCGCTTGGCCATCCGGCGTGGGTATTGCGCTACCTGCGCACCGGCGGCATTCCGATGATGAGCAACTGGGCACCCTATGGTCGGGAAGGGGCCACCGCAGCCGAGGTGGCCGATCTCTACGGCACGCTCACACCAGCGCCGATGATCAAGTGGCAAACGCTGGAGCGCATCCGTGCAGACTGGAACGGCCCACTCGTCGTCAAGGGCCTGCTGCATCCGGACGATGCGCGCCAGGCCGCGGCCCTCGGCGTCGACGCACTAATCGTCTCCAACCATGGTGGCCGGCAACTCGACGTGGCGCCAACGCCGATCGAGATGCTGCCCGCCATCCGCGCGGCCGTCGGCAACCGCGTGGAGCTGATGGTGGACAGCGGCGTGCGGCGCGGCTCCGACATCGTTATCGCGCGCTGCCTCGGTGCGCGCTTCGCATTCTTCGGGCGGCCCACGCTGTTCGGCGCGGCGGCCGGCGGCGCACACGGCATCGCGCGTGCGCTGCAAATCGTGCGCAACGAGATCGACATGGTCATGGCGCAGATCGGATGCAGCACCTTCGATTCGCTCGATGAGCGTTACCTGCGAACCGAAGACGCCGGCCCGGACTGGGGCCACGCCGCGCCGGCTGCCATTGAACTACCCATCCCGAACATCAGGAGACAACGATGATTTCAATTTCCAGGTCGATGCGCCGATTCGCGGCGCTGTCGGCGGCGCTCATGATCGCCGGCAGCGCCTGCGCGCAGGGCTACCCCAATCACCCGATCAAGATCGTGGTCGCCTACCCGCCCGGGCAGAGCACCGACATCGCCACACGCTACTTCGCCGCAAAGCTCGCGGCCGCGTTGAGCGAGGGCGTGGTGGTCGAGAACCGGCCCGGCGCCTTCGGCAACATCGGCACGGCCTACGCCGCCCGCGCCACGCCCGACGGCTACACGCTGATCATGGGTGCCTCGGGCACACATGCCCTGAATCCGGCGCTGTACGACAACACGGGCTTCGACGCCGAGAAGGACTTCGAACCCATCATCGCCACGGCATTCATTCCGATGGTGATTTCGGTCAACCCGTCGACGAACATCCACTCATTGTCCGAACTGATCCAGCGCGCCAGAGCCCATCCCGACAAGGTCGACGTCGCCCTGCCCAGCGTCACCGCGCAGCTCGTGCTTGAAATGATCAAGCGGCAGAAGGTTCCGCTGTTCGGCATCAAGTACAAGGGATCGGGCGAAGCGATGACTGCCCTGCTCGGCAACCAGGTGCCCGTGCTGATCGACACCGTCGCCGCATCGCGCGCCCAGTTCGGAAAGATGAAACCGCTGGCCGTGACATCGGCAAAGGCGATGAGCGCGCTGCCGGAGATCAAGTCCGTGGCGGAGCAGGGACTGGACGGCTTCAGCGTTGTCGCCTGGAACGTCCTGATGGCGCCACGCGGCACGCCGCCCGAGATCCGCGACCGGCTCGAGACCGAGATGCGCAAGATCCTCGCCCTCCCCGAAACGGCCAAGGCCCTCTATGACCTCGGCTTCGAGCCCGCACCGGCCATGAACCACGCCCAGCTGGTCGCATGGCTGCGCTCGGAGCGCCAGACCGACGCGGACATCGTTCGCACTTCCAGCATGAAGGCGGAATGACGCCGTCGCCATTCCACCTCACCTGAATCCTTCCACTCGCCAACACTCAGGAGCCACATCCATGTCCGCCGTTGCCACCGAACTGAAGTACCGCAAGCTGCATTCCGATTTCGTGATCGAGATCGAGGAGCCGATCAACGAACTGCTGAAGGACCCCGATGCCATCGAGCAGATCCGCCAGCTCTGGCAAACGTCGCCGCTCATCATCTTCCGCCGCCAGTCGATCGAGGAAGAAGAGCAGGTGCGCTTCACCTCGATGTTCGGCCAATGCGAGAGCGCGAACCGCAAGGACATCCAGTCGCCCTATCGCGACGAGATCATCTATTTCAGCACCCTGCGCTACGCGGACGGGCGCTTCGTCGGCGGGTTTGCGGGTGGCGACGACGTGGACTGGCACTCCGACCAGACCTTCAAGGTGCGCCCGGCGACGGGTGCGATGCTGTACGGCGTCGAAGTGCCCAAGGGTGGGGGCGACATCTACTGGGCCAACCAGTACGGCGCCTGGGACAAGTTGCCGGCCGACATCCAGCAATTGATCGACGGGCGCACCGGTACCTATCGCTACGCCAAGCGCATGGCGATCATGAACACGCTGGAACTCAAGGACAAGGAAAGCGCGCAGGCCAAGGAGATGGCCAAGCTGCCCGATGCTTTCCATCCCGTCGTGCTCACGCATCCGCTCACCGGCCGCAAGGCGCTCTACGCCGACCCCACGACCCTGGTCTCGATCGAGGGCCTGAGCGAGGAAGAGAACGCCCGCGTGTTGCCGATCCTGTTCGAAGCCGGCGGCAGCGCCGAACTGGTGTACCGCCACAAGGTGCACAACGGCGACCTGATGATGTGGGACAACGGCTGCACCATGCACCGGCGCGACGAGATGCAGCTCGACCAGCCGCGACTGATGAAGCGCACCACCTTCCGGCTCTCAGGCGACGCGCACTGCGTGCCTCACTGAAAGCGGGGAAACATCTTGAACAGCTCCAGGGTCTTCCTGCGCGTCAACCGCGTCGACGCCAACCTCTGCACGCAGGCGCGCGAGGTCACGGTGTCGGATCTGCACGAGGCCGCCATATCGCGCGGCCGCGGGGGCCTCATGTCCAGCCGCATGCGGCCGATCCAGAAAGGCGCCCGCATCGCGGGCCCCGCGGTCACCGCCTTCTGCGCCCCGGGCGACAACCTCATGATGCACCGCGCGCTCTACCTCGCGCAGCCGGGCGACGTGCTCGTGGTGGTCAGCGACGCCGAGACCTCGGGCGCGCAATGGGGCGACATGGCGGCGCGCTATGCGGTGAAGAAGGGGCTTGCGGGCGTCGTCGTGCAAGGCTGCGTGCGCGACACCGACACCGTGGAATCGCTCGGCTGCGCGGTCTGGGCCACCCACATCCTTTCGATACATCCCGACAAGTGCGGCCACGGAATGGTCAACACGCCTGTGGTGTGCGACGGCGTGCTGGTGAACCCGGGCGACCTGATCGTGGCGGACGGCGACGGCGTGATCTGCGTGCCGAAGGGCGAAGCCGCCGCCACCGTGCAGGCCGCCGTCGCGCGCATGCGCAAGGAAGACGAGATGGCCAGGGCGGTGGCGCGCGGCGAGGCCGTATGGGATCTCGGCGGTTCGGCCGCGAGCTATGCATCCATGGGCATCGAAGAGATTGACGCGGCCTTCGACGACCACTGATTTCCCGCAACCGAACGGGCAGCACCCGTCGCGTCGATTCCATCCAACGACCAGGAGACGAAAGAATGAAGTTCAGGAACATCGCCTTCACAAGGCTGGCCACGATGGTGGCCGCGGCCGCCCTGGGCTTCGCCGCCATCGGCATCGCCCAGGCGGCCGAGGTCTGGCGCGCCTACACCTACAACGCCGTCGCAACCGTCACGGCCGTGAAGGGGCTGAATGCGATGTTCGAGGACATCAAGGACAAGACAGGCGGTCAACTGTCGGTGCGACTGAACCTGGGAGGCACCCTCCCCATCGCCGCGACGAACATCACGCAGGCCGTGGCGGACGACGTGGTGCAACTCGGCGACGACGCCTTCTTCGTCGGTAGCGTGCCGGCCGGCGGCGTGGTGCGCCTGCCGATGCTGCTGCGCACGCGAGCCGACTTCGAGAAGGCTTGGGACGTGGAGGCACCCTACCTGCGCGCCGCCTACGAGAAGAAGAACATCGTGCTGCTCGGGCGCTACATCTTTCCCGAGAACGTGATGTGGTCGAAGAAGAAGCTGACATCGCTGGCCGACATCAACGGACAGAAGATCCGCGTGATCTCCCCCGAGCAGGCAGAGTTCATCAAGCTGCTGGGCGGCATTCCCGTCACGCTGGGCACATCGGAAGTGGCTGCGGGCATCGACCGCGGCGTGATCGACGGGGCGTTGACTGCCAGCTCGGGCTACGGCTACGTCTGGCGCGACCTGCTGAAGTACAGCTATCGGCTCAACGTGAGCTTCATCGATTCGCTGATCCTCGTGAACAAGGATGCCTGGGACAAGCTGCCACCCGCCTCCAGGACGCAGGTGCAGACGATCGTGAACGAGCACACGGCGCGCATCACAGCTGCCATGGCCGCCGAGGACGAGGACCTCACGCGCAAGCTGGCCGCAGGCGGCATGGTGGTCACCGAGCCGACGGCCGCCGAACTGGCAGACGCCGAGAAACGCATCACGCCTTATTGGAAGGAATGGGGCGAGAAGCGCCCCGCCGTGCAGGAAGCACTGCAGAAGGCGCGTGCCGCCGTGGGGCGCTGAATGGCCGCTGCCCTCAAGCAAGCCCTGCATGCGGACCCCGGAGTGGCAGGCGCATTGCCCGAGCAGTTGCCGGTGGTCGATGTCGACGGTTCAAGCGTCGATGACGACGCCTTCAGCCCGCTCGAGGATTGGACGGCGCGGTCGGCCCGCTGGATCACGCAGGCCATCGTCGTCGGGCTGGTCGTGATGATGGGCGCGGAAATGCTGGTGCGCTCTGCCTTCGGCTGGTCGGTGCAGTTCAGCAACGAGATCGGCGGCTATTCGCTGGTGGCCATCACTTTCCTGTCGCTCGGCTCCGGACAATTGCTCCACGCCTACCACCGCGTGCACTTCCTGGATGGGCGCTTGGGACCCATCGGTCGCGCGCGAATGCGGCTTTTGTTCGACCTGGCCGCCACCGCGGTCGCAGCCGTGTTGCTGTTCGAGATGGCGCGCTTCGAATGGCTCACCTGGAAATCCGATGACGTCGCGGCGACCGGCCTCATGACACCGCTGTGGATCCCGCGCCTGGTGATGCCGCTCGGCGTGCTGATCCTGACCTGGGCACTGCTGCGCACGCTGGCCGGCGACTGGCGCCGCCTGGTTGCTGCCAACGCCGGACGAGGAGAATGACATGGGCGAATACCAGATCATCCTCATCTTCATCCTGTTCATCGGGCTCTTGGCCGCCGGAATGGCCGTGCCTTTCGCCATCCTGCTGCCGGGCATGTTCTACCTGTACCTGCAGGGAGGCATCGGTGCCCTGCACGGCCTTGGCCTCACGAGCTGGGGCAGCATGGACAGCTACACGCTGACCTCGATACCGCTCTTCGTCCTCATGGCCGAGATCCTTCAGGGCAGCGGACTGGGGCTTCGCGTGTACCGCGGCCTTTCCAGCCTGGTGCGCAAGGTGCCGGGCGGATTGCTGCAGACCAATGTCGCGGGCTGTGCCGTGTTCGCTGCCGTCAGCGGCTCCAGCATCGCCACGGCCGCTTCGATCGGCCAGGTGGCGCTGCCGCAGCTCAAGGCGCGCGGCTACGATTCGCGGATCGCGACCGGCTCGCTTGCGGCCGGCGGCACGCTCGGCATCCTGATCCCGCCGTCGATCGCGATGATCGTCTACGCCACCTTCACCGAAACCTCCGTGGCCAAGCTGTTCATGGCCGGCGTGGTGCCGGGCATCTTGCTGACGCTGCTGTTCATGACCTACGTCGCAGTCGCTGCGTTGATGCGGCCGGAGATCGCACCGCCCGAGCGTGGCGCGCTGACGCGCCAGATGGTGGCCAGCGCGCTGATCGACATCGTGCCGTTCATGCTGCTGATCGTCGGCATCATGGGCGCGATCTACACGGGCATTGCAACGCCGACCGAAGCCGCCGCCGCAGGCTGCATCTTTGCGCTGATCATCGCGCTGCTTTTCGGCGACCTGCCCTGGAGGGTGTTCGCGGAGTGCCTCAAGCGCTCGACGCTAATGGTCGCGAACATCCTGCTGATCACCTACGCTGCCTTCATCTTCTCGTATGCGATGAGCTATGCCGGCGTGGGCGAGCACATCACGAACTTCATCATCGGCCTCAACCTCAACAAGATCCAGTTCTTCATCGCGCTGCTGATCCTGTTCACCGTGCTGGGTGCGCTGGTCGAGAGCCTGGGCATGATCGTGATCACCGTGCCGCTGCTCTACCCGCTGCTCGCCAACTACGGTATCGACCCGGTGTGGTTCGGCATCATCGTGGTGCTGTTCATCGAGATGGGCCAGATCACGCCGCCGATCGGCATCAACCTGTTCGTGATCCAGAGCATTTCGAAGGGCAACCTGTCGGACGTGGTCATGGGGACGTTGCCGTTCCATCTGCTGATGTTCGTGCTGCTGGGCCTGCTGGTTGCCTGGCCGGAGATCGCGCTGTGGCTGCCGGGCCGGCTTTCCGGCGGCTGAAAACGGAGAGGACATGTTCGCACCGCCAGTACGACTGACCGCCGAGGTCTTCGCCCGCCTGCCCGACGAATTCATGGTGCGCGACCGGCATTCGACGTGGGCCCACGCGCAGTTGCACGGCGCGCCCGCGCCGGTGTTCCTGGAGGGGCCATCGTTCGACCGTGAAGGCAACCTGTGGGTGGTAGACATCCCCTGGGGCCGTATATTCAAGATCGATCCGCAGGGACGCTTCACGCTCGTCGCGCAATACGACGGCGAGCCGAACGGACTCAAGTTCCACGCCGACGGACGCGCCTTCATCGCGGACTATCGGCGCGGCATCATGGTGCTCGACCCGGCCACCGGAAAGATCGAACCCTATCTGGAACGTGCACGGCTGGAGCGCTTCAAGGGGTGCAACGACCTGTTCTTCGCATCGAACGGCGACCTGTACTTCACCGACCAGGGACAGACCGGCCTGCACGATCCCAGCGGCCGGCTGTTCAGGCTGCGCACGTCCGGGCAGCTCGATTGCGTGCTGGCCGGGATTCCGAGTCCAAATGGTTTGGTGCTGAACCTCGACGAGACCGCCGTGCTGCTCGCGGTGACGCGCGACAACGCGATCTGGCGCGTGCCGATGATGAGCGATGGCACCGCGACCAAGGTTGGCGTGTACATCCGGATGTCGGGCGGCGGCGGGCCCGACGGCATCGCGCTCGACAACACAGGCGGCCTCGCTGTCTGCCACGTTGGCTTCGGTGCGACCTGGATCTTCAGCCCAAAGGGCGAACCGCTCTACCGCATCGATTCGCCCGAGGGGCTTTACACGACAAACTGCGCGTACGGTGGCGCCGATGGAAGACGGCTCTTCATCGTGGAATCGCGGTCGGGGTGCATCTCGACAGCGGAGTTGCCGGAAGCGGGACGCCCGATGTATTCGCACACGTCGCCGTGAGCATAAAAGGTGACACGGTCATGCAACATCAAGTGCAAGGCTGAACTGGACGACTGCAATCACCTTGCAATTATTTGATGAGCGCCGGGGATGGTCGACGTCTGCGGGTAGCACCCAGCGGACTTCGAAGCCATCGGACGTCGGCCATCAGGTCTAGAGGTGCCGCCCGCCTGGCTCGGGCAAAGGACCGCTCATGGCCGCGAGTACCAGTTCGCTGCCGTGCCCGGCTGCTGACATTGATTGTCCGCGCCCATACCTTGTGGGTCAGTTCCCTGGCGTGAAGTGATGTGGCTTACCGGCCATCTGACGCCGGACTTCAAGACCATCTCCGACTTCCGCCATGACAATGGTCCCGGGATCCGCAACGTCTGCAAGCGCTTCATCGGCATGTGCCGAGAGTTGAAGCTGTTCACGCAAGCTATCGTCGCGATCGACGGCAGCAAGTTCAAGGCGGTCAACAGTCGAGATCGCAACTTCACCCCCGGCAAGATCGATGCGCGCCAGTGGCAGATCGAACAAAGCATCCAGCGCTACCTTGATGCCATGGAGACGGCGGATCGCGCCCAACGTGCGGAGGTCGAAGCCAAGACCAAGCGGTTGAAGGAGAAGATCAAGAAGCTGCGCGAGCAAATGCGGGAATTGGATCGGACCAGAGAGCAACTGAAACACGAGCCCAACGGCCAGCGGTCGACCACCGATCCCGATGCGCGCTCGATGAACTCGCAGGCCAAGGGCACTGGCCTGGTGGGCTACAACGTGCAGGCAGCCGACGAAGCCCTGCACCACCTGATCGTGGCGCATGAGGTCACCAACGTCGGCAGCGACCGCTCGCAACCGAGCAAGATGGCGCTGAGTGCACGCGAAGCGATCGGAAAGACCAAGCTTCAAGCGCTGGCCGATCGCGGGTACTTCAATGGCACAGAGCTCAAGGCTTGCGAAGACGCGGGCATCACAACCTACGTTCCCAAGCCGATGACCTCGAACGCGAAGTCCGAGGGGCGCTTCGACAAGAGCGACTTCATCTATATCGCGAAGGACGACGAGTATCAGTGCCCCCGCGGGTGAGCGGGCCATCTTCAGATTCGGCACGATCGAAAGGAATGGTCTCAACGCGCGCCTCTACTGGACCAGCGCTTGCCCCAGGTGTCCCATTGAAGAGTAGTGCACGCCCAGCGACTACAGACGCATTCGAAGATGGGAATACGAGGCGGTGCTCGAGCGCGCCCAGCAGCGTCTTGATCGCAAACCTGTCGCGATGACGCTGCGACGGTGTACCGTGGAGCACGTGTTCGGCACGCTCAAGTACTGGATGGGTTCAACCCATTTCCTCACGAAGACACTGCCGCACGTAAACACGGAAATGAGCTTGCACAGTGCTGGCATACAACCTGAAGCGTGTCATCGCGATCTTCGGCATAAGCAAAACGATGAAAGCAATGTCTTTCAAACCGCTGTGCGCCCGTTCCGAATCCGTGCCTGTGTGAGTGGGCGCCTGCTTTCATCGCCACCCTACTTCAACACACCGAAGAGGTTGTTGAAGTCGTCGGTCCAGGGTTGCAGGCCGGCTATCGGCTTGGGAACGGAGGTCGCACCTCGGATCGGATCGCGCATCAGTGCCTGCGGATCGCGCGTGACCAGCACAAAGTCGGTGCGCCGAAAACCGGTGTTCTCCGCCTCGTCGTGAATCAGCGCCGAGTACAGGCCCTTGGCGACGGCGATCTTCTCGACCACCGGAGCGAGCGCGATGTAGCGGTTGGTGACGTTGAAGACGATCAGGCCGCCGGGCTGCATATGCCGCAGATAGACATCGACTGCCTGGGCGGTGATCAGGTGAACGGGCACCGACCCACCGGAGAAGGCATCGACCGCCAGCACATCGAAGTCTTGCGGCGCTTCACGTTCAAGTGCAAGCCGGCCGTCGCCCAGAACGCGCTCGATGCGCGCGGCGCTGTCCGCCAGGAAGCTGAACTCGGTATCGGCCAGGTCGAACACCTGCGGGTTGATCTCGTAGAAGCGGAAGATGTCTCCAGGCCTTCCGTAGACCGCGAGCGTGCCGGCACCGAGCCCGATCACGCCGATCCGGCGCGGTCGCTGCGGCGCCGCGGCAATCGCCCGACCAATGCCCGAGGAAGGGCCGAAATAGGCGGTGGGCTCGCGCCGGCGCGCAGGCGCCAGGTATTGCTCGCCATGCTTGACTGAGCCGTGATACATCACCCGCACATCGTCTGTCGGCTCGCTGCGATGCGCGTCGATCGTGATCAGCGTGCCGTAGAAATTGCGCGACATGCGGCGCGCATCTGTCACGTCGCTGCGTACCTGGAGCACGAGAAACCAGACGCAGCAAGCGGCGAGCGCGAGCGCCGAGAACACGAGGAGGCGCCGGGCGCGCAACAGCCCGACGCCGGCCAACGCCACCAGCACCAGGCCGATGCCCAGTTCATAGTAGGCCGGGAGCAGGTGCGGCGCGATCAGCCCCACCGTCACGCCGCCAACCGCACCGCCAAGCGCGAGCATGAGGTAGAAGCGCGTGAGGTAGCGCGCACCAGGGCGCAGGCGCGCCATCTCGCCGTGCAGAAACATGCACAACACGAACAGGCCGACGATGTAGATCGGCAGCGCGGTTTTGACGTTGGCGCCGATGGGGTCTTGTAACCCGAAGGCGCACAGCACCAGCGTGAACGCCGCCGCCGGCAGCACCACGGCGCGGCGATACCAACGGTCGCTCTCGAAAGTCAGCACGAATGACAGCAGATAAACCGATAGTGGCAGCACCCAAAGGAAGGGGATGGCTGCCACGTTCTGCGTAATGTGGTTGCTGACTGCCAATAGCAACCAAGACGCAAGCGCCGGCAAGGCCAGCCAGAACAGGTAGTCGCTGGGCCGTGGCGCGGTTTCGACCGTTGCGTCGGCTGGAGCCGCGGCCGGCGCGGCGCCGCCCCAATGCCGCGCCACGTGGACTGCCGTTCCCCCGCACAACAGCACGAAGACGCAATAACCCAGCGACCAACCCCAGGCTTGCTGCAGCAACGAACTGTAGGGTTCGACCAGCACCGGGTAGGCCAGTAGTGAGGCCAGCGATGCCAAGTTCGATAGCGAGAAGTAGCGATACACCTGCGCTCCCCATGGCGTGCGCGATACCCACGTCTGCACCAGCGGCCCGGTCGTCGACAGCAGGAAGTAGGGCAGCCCGATGGTCGTGACCAGCAGACCTAGGATCCACAGCGTCGGATCTTCGGCGCCGGCCGGCTTCCAGCGCGCGCTGGTGACGATCGGCAGGAACGCTACGCTCGCGAGCAGCAGCGCGGCATGCAGCATGGCCTGCGTGCGCACCCGCAGCCGGCGCGTGATCCAGTCCGAATACGCGTACCCGGCCAGCAGAACGACCTGGAAGAACACCATGCAGATCGACCACACCGTGGCCGAGCCGCCGAACCAGGGCAGGATCTGCTTGGCGATCAGCGGCTGGACGAGGAACAGCAGGAACGCACTGGTGAAGATAGTGCCTGCGAAAAGAGCCTTGGCCATTGAGGGTCCATATACGGGAGGTGCGGGATCATTGAGCGTCGTTTGGGGCGAACTTCAACACGATCCCAAGCAGCTTCCAGGCCAGCGGCAGTCCCTTTCATCGAGACGTGATCCTCTGACGCAGCTTGCGTTCCTGCTCAGGTTGGCTTGGCGGCCCGCATTCGTGACGGTTGGTTGCAGGCCAGATCCTGTGACCAAGCACTTCACGGTGCCAGAAACCAGCACCTCGCCAGCTGTTGCGAGCGCGGCGACGCGGGCGCCAACGTGCACGGCAATACCGCCAACCTTGTCCCCGACAGTTTCGCATTCACCAGTATGGAGTCCTGCGCGCATCTCGATTCCAAGTGGACGGAGATCTTCGACGATCGAGCACGCACATCGGACCGCTCGGGCGGGGCCGTCAAATGTGACGAAGAAGCCGTCGGTGGGGGGTTGGTGGCGCAAGACGCGATCTCTGACGCAGCTTGCGTTCCTGCTCAGGTTGGCTTGGCGGCCGGCATTCGTGACGGTTGGTTCAACTGATCGTCGTCGGCGGAGCACGCCGAGTCGCACTTGTGCATGGGTTTTCATCAAGGCGGCGAAGCCCTTCACGCACCGACAATGCGCGCCATGAACCCGGAAACGCCCACTCAAAGCCTCGACCGCCTAGTCCACGCTGCCGGCGCGCGGATGTTGACGCGTGGCTTGTCGCCGGTGTCGCTGTCGCTCGCCTGGGCCGACTGGGCTTGGCACCTGATGCTATCGCCCGGCCGGCAGATGGAGCTCGCATCGCTGGCGTCGCGGCTCGGGTTGGACAGCGTGCGCGTCGCCGCCGGCGGCACGCCCGGCGACGAACACCTCGGCGCCGCCGACGACGACCCGCGCTTTCGCCACGATGCATGGGCGCAATGGCCGTTCGGCGCGCTGCGCCATGCGTTCCGCAACCAGGAGGCGTTCTGGCGCGAGGCGGCGAGCACGCCCGGCATGAAGGCTCAGCATGCCGCTGAGACGCAGTTTTTCGCGCGCCAGTGGCTCGGCATGCTGACACCAGCGAACTGGTTGCCGACGAACCCGGTCGTGCTCGCCGACGTGATCGAATCCGGCGGCGCGCACCTGGTCCAGGGCGCGATGAACTGGCTGCGCGACACCACCGGACAGCCGGACCCGCAGCTGCTCGCGCAGGCGTCGCGCTTCGTCGTCGGCCGCGACCTCGCGGTGACCCCGGGCAAGGTCGTCTACCGCAACCGCCTCGTCGAACTGATCCGCTACACGCCGCAGACGAAGACGGTCTGCCCCGAACCGGTGTTCATCGTGCCGTCGTGGATCATGAAGTACTACATCCTTGACCTGTCGCCGCACAACTCGCTCGTGCGCTACCTCGTCGGCGAGGGCCACACCGTCTACATGGTGTCGTGGCTGAACCCGGACGCGAGCGACCAGGACCTGTCGATGGACGACTACCTCGGCCTCGGCGTGTTCGACACGCTGCGCGCGATTGGCGACCTGCAGGGCGCAGACCAGCCGGTGCACGCGGCCGGCTACTGTCTTGGCGGCACGCTGATGGCGATTGCCGCTGCGGCGCTCGGCCGCCAGGGCGGCAGCGCGTCGACCGCGGGGCTGCCGCAGCTCCGGTCGCTGACGTTGATCGCGGCGCAGACCGATTTCTCCGAGCCAGGCGAGCTCGGCCTGTTCGTCGACGAAAGCCAGATCCGCCTGCTCGACGAGATCATGCGTGGCCAGGGCTACCTGACCGGCAAGCAGATGGCCGGCACGTTCCAGTTTCTGCATTCGCGTGAGCTGGTGTGGACGCGGCGGATGCGCGAATACCTGCTCGGCGAACGAGAGGAGCGCACCGACCTGAGCGCCTGGAACGCCGACACGACGCGCATGCCGGCGCGCATGCACCACCAATACTTGACCGGCCTGTACCTGCGCAATGCGCTTGCCGCGGGGCGCTGGCGCGTCGATGGCCACGCGGTCTCGCTCGCCGACATCCGCGTGCCCGTGTTCCTCGTCGGCACCGAGCACGACCACGTGTCGCCGTGGCATTCGGTCTACCAGCTCCACCGGTTCTGCGACGCCGAATTGACGTTCGTGCTCGTCGCCGGTGGCCACAACGCCGGCATTATCTCCGAGCCGGGTCATCCGCGGCGTTACTACCGAATCGCGCTACGCCGGTCGGAGGGCCCCTGGTTGCATGCCGAGCGGTGGCAGCAGCAGGCCCAGCAGCACGAAGGAAGCTGGTGGCCGGCATGGCACACGTGGCTCGCCGCGCGGTCGGGCAAGCCGGTGCGCGCGAAGCCGATTCCTGCCGACGTGGTGGTCGCTGACGCGCCGGGCACCTTCGTCCTGACGCGCTATGCAGACTGAAGCTTGGGGTCGTCGTACCTTTCTTGAAGATCGCGGTCTGGCCCAGGCAATTTGGGTGCAGGATGAGTTGGAGGCGGCGTATCGGCAGGTCGGTAGATCGCGCGCAAAGTCGTTGAGTCGCTGATGGTGTGCTCAATCGCCGTCCGCGCTTCACCTCAAGGTAAAAATTCCCGATGAGATGGCTGGTCGTGACTCTCTCACAACATCATCCGGATCACGCGAACTCCCGCCTTGAGGGAGGGGGAGTATGTAACAGTGACCGGCCTCGGGGGCACAAATGTCGTCGTGCCCGCAGCGGGTTTCGATCCCGTGTATCGGCCATGCCGGCTCCGCTGACACGCGTAGTGCTGTAGGACGTGAGGCGTAGCCGCATAGTGCGCGAGGAGCATCCGCGACCGCGCAGATCAGGTTTGCCTTCGGTCGCGTGATTGAAATCGGATTCGCCGCATACGAGCCAAGTCCGGGTGTTGGTTCTGTCGCGGTAACGTCACCGAGCCCAGTAAAGCCGGGCTGTCGCGTGCCACTCAAAATGCGAGCGAGTAGAACTTTGACGCTGCGGACGAGGCTTGGCCTTCGGGGCAGTCGAGTTGCCCCTTCTTGATCATGTGCGCGGTCTCATATCAATGCCGGCAATGAGAATGCGTGCGCAGTGGAAAGACTTGAACCCGAGCGTTGGCCGAACAATGGGTCTTGGAATGCGCCAGCGTGTAGACATAGGACTTCGCGTCGACACGCCGCAGGTGTCAAGGGCAAACGAATTCTCCCCAGTGTGGTAACTCAAATTTCCCCACCCGGTTGAGAACTGTCGTTATCGTTGTGTGACCGGATCAATCCGGCCTTGAGCTTTACCTTGAGGCGGTAGGAGTTGCCGCGGATGTTCACGGTCACCGCGTGGTGCAGCAGCCGATCGAGGATCGCGGTGGCGATGATGCGATCGCCAAACACCTCGCCCCACGCGCCGAAGCTCTGGTTGCTGGTCAGGATCATTGGTCCGCGCTCGTAGCGCCGGCTGATGAGCTGGAAGAACAGGTTCGCGCCCACGCGATCGATCGGCAGGTAGGGGTGATCGTCCTCCCGGTGCGGATTGTCACGGTGGCGAGTGAAAACACCATTGAAATCAGCAACTTGCATTTCGGATGTCTTGCGCGAAAGCCCCTTTACCCACCGTAATGGTATTTTTGCCCTAACCGTGACAATTCGCACCGAAAGGACGATCACCCCCTATTACGCTATGTCGCCAAGGCCGGCACGCCGCCAGGTGTCGTCGACAAGCTTCTTCGCTCATCACCGAGGTCCTCAACGACCCGGAGATTCAAAAGAAGATGAAAGAAATGGGCGTCGAAGTAATTGCCGGCACGACCAAGAAGTTGACGGCACGCATGGACGCGGACACCGTTCGCTGGAAGGCTGTGATTGAGAGCGCCGACATCAAAGGGGATTGAGTGGCGCATCGGCGCGCGGTGAAGTCTTTCGGTGCGCCTTGCCTAGGTCGCGGCTGGCGTCGCTCACGAGCTGGAAGGTGCAAGTCCGCTTGGCGATTTCGGCGACGTTGTATCCCAGCGCCGAGTGCGGATATTTCAGGAAGTAGCATGCGTAATCGACCGTTGGGGCCTCCGGCTGCGTCTTCAGCAATTCCAGGTCGCCACTGGCAAGAGAAGCCTCGAACAGCGGCACCGGCAGGCAACTGATGCCCACGCCCGCCGATACAAGTCCGGCGAGCGCCACGATGTTGTTGCCGCCATTGAGGCGCTCAGGACGGACGCCGGCACTCTCCCAAAGACGTGCGCAAAGGCGGCTGATGATCGAATGCTCTGATTGCTCGATAACCGGGTGCAAGGCCAGCTCAGGCAGAGAATGCACTTCCCGGCTGGCGAATTTACCGGGTGCGGCGAACCAGCCGAAAGGCACCGTACCCACGGGTACGCGTGCCAGATCGTCCGTATCGGGGATGTCCGGGAGGATGGCAAAGTCCAGGTGGCCCTCCTTGACCTTTCTCAACAGCAACGACGAAAGATCGATCTCTGGTTGGATCGTGACGTTGGGATAGGTGTCCTTCATCCGCTTGATGAACGCCGGAAACCACGTGAGTGCCGTGAGCTCTCCGAGGCCGATGTGGAGTTCGCGCGCGGGTTGGTCCGTGCTTGCCTTCATCTTCTGAAGACGCTCGAGCATCTCGAAGAGAGGTTCGCTTTCGACCAGGAGGTTTTTGGCTGCGGGGGTAAGAAGATTCTTGCGGGCTTTTCGCTCAAAGAGCGGCGCGGCCACGATGCCCTCGAGTTCTTGCAACCTCTTGGTGACGGCGGATTGCGTCACGTGGAGTTTGTCGGCGGCCTTGGCGATGGTTCCGAGGCGACCCACCCAGTAGAAGGTTTCGAGTTGCTTGATCGTGAACATCGGCTTCTTTTGCCTTTCCAGAAGACGGGGAGTCAGTAGCCATGGAACGTGGAGGCGAAATCGCATTGCTCGCGCGCAAGCGTGGCGACACGGCGATGGAGATCGGAAATAGCGTCGATGCGAACGAGCGCAATGTAGTCCATCTGCGGCGCGCCGATCGGAATCCTCACCTCCCGCAGAACGCCTTCCTTCAAAGGTCCCTGGGCCACGGCGCTCGGCATCCCGGCTACGCCGAGGCCTGCAGCACAGATTCCCGCGAGCGCCATCAGGCTGTCAACGGGAATCGAACTCGTCGGATGGACGCTGCGCTCCTGGAGCCATTGACCGACGACGCTGCCGCCCGACTGCACATCGCCCTGAAGCAGCAAGGTCTCGCGCTCGAACTCTGCGAGGGTAAGCGTGGGTGCGATGGGAAGTGAGCTTGCGCAGTACCAACCGAACTGCGCTTGACCGATCGGCAGCCTGGCCATCTCCGTTGTGCGCACGGCGCTCAGGACGATCGCGATGTCCAGTTGGCCATCGCGCACCCTTGAGTGCAGATACGCCGAGGATCCGACCTCGGGTTCCAGGCGCATGCGCGGGTAACGCCGGCGTAGTTCCGCGATGAAGCCGCCCAGCCACGTCATTGCCGCCAGCTCCGTCACACCGAGCCTGAGTGTCGAGGACACCAGGTCCGCGTTGGCGAATCGTTCGGCAAGGTTAGAGCGTTGGCGCAGCAGGCCGCGAGCGAGTTGCAGCACCTCCTGACCCGTCATCGTGAGACGGGCGGCACGCTGGTCCCGGTTGAAGAGGGGTACGTCGAAAGAGGCCTCAAAGCTGGCGATCTGGCGGGAGACGTTCGATTGCGAGGTGTCGAGGCTCCTGGCGGCCTTCTCGAAGGAGCCCAAGTCCACGACCGCAACGAAGGCTTCGAGCTGTTTGAACGTTGTCACCGTGAAAACCCCCGCAATCCATACCATTCAGGAAATATTCTACTTGCATAAATATCGCTTTTCGGAACGATTGGAAAGTAAAACAATTCATGCACTCGCAGGCAAGACGACCAGCGGGCCGCTCAAACACCCAACTCCTTCAACGAACTTGTCACGACCATGAAGCTCATCAAATTGCTCTCTTGTACGACGGCCGCGGCCGCCCTCGCTGGTGTAGGCGCCGCTCACGCAGACCAACTGGCCGACGTCAAGGCGAAAGGTGTACTCACCTGCGCGGTGGTGAGTTCCCTGGAGCCATTCGCCTACCAGGACACCAATACCCGCGATGTGGTCGGCTACGACGTCGACTACTGCAAGGCCGTCGCGAAGCAACTGGGTGTCAAGCCCGAACTCAAGGTCGTCTCCCTCGATGCGCGCATCCCGGAGCTGACCCAGAACCGCGTCGACATTCTGGCGGCCGTGCTTGGATACAACCCCGCGCGCGCCGAGCAGATCGCGTTCTCCAAGTCCTACTTCGTCAGCAACCAGTCGGTAGCCGCGAAAAAGGGCGTCTATAAGCAGCGCGACGACATGGCCGGCAAGCGCATTGCGACCATCAAGGGTTCGAGCAACATTCCGATCATCCAAAAGGTGATTCCCACTGCGCAACTCGTGAGCTACGACGACGCGCCTTCCTCATTCACAGCGCTGGTTCAAGGCAAGGTCGATGGCTACGTGCTTTCCGAGTCCCTGATGCGACGTTTTATCGCGCGCCTGGGTGACGAGGGCAACATCGAGGTCCTGTCGCCGCCCGTTGGCCGCGAAAGCTGGGGACTTGGCATGCGCAAGGGCGAGCCCGCTTTCGTGCAGGCCGTCGACAACGCCCTGGACTCGATCGAGAAGTCGGGCGAGGCGCAGCAGATCTTCAACAAGTGGATGGGCGAGGGCACCATCTACAAGATGAAGCGCGACTTCAAGACCGAGAAGATCGCCGGCTGATCGAGCGACCCAAGCAGGCGCCAATATGTCGATCAATCTCAACTTCGGTTCGCTGCTGGCGCCCCCGCACGCCGAGCACCTCTGGGCAGGCGTGAAATTCACGGTCATGCTCACAATGTCCAGCTGGCTGCTGGCTGTCGCGCTCGGCGTCGTGCTTGCCACCTTGCGATCGGTGGGCCACAAGGGACTAGACCGGGTCGTGGGCGCTTGGGTGTCCTACCAGCAGAACGTTCCGCTGCTTGCGCATCTCTTCCTCTGGTACTTCGGTATCAGCGCGATCCTTCCTGCTGCCGCTCAGTCGTGGGTGAATGCGAACAACGGAGAGCTCATCTTCGCATCGATCGCTATCGGTCTGTGCATGTCCGCGTACTTCTGCGAGGACGTACGAAGCGGCCTGCGCTCAGTCTCGCATGGCCAACAGGAAGCTGCGCGATCGTTGGGTCTGAGCTTCGTGAGGTCTATGGGTTACGTGATCCTGCCGCAAGCAATCCGAACGGCCATGCCGCCACTGATCAATCACACCGTCATCTTGTTCAAGAACACCAGCCTGGCTATGGCCTTGGGTGCGGCGGAGCTTACGTACGTGGTGCGTGAGATCGAGAACCAGACTTTCCGTACGTTCGAGGCTTACATGTTGGCGACGGCTTTCTACCTGACTGTGTCGCTGGGATTGATGGGCCTGGGTGCGCTCGCCGCACGCCGCATGCAGGTTCCTGCGAGGTAAATCATGGGTGAAATCCTTTCCCACCATCTTCCGAGCCTGCTGATCGGGCAGTACCCGAATGGGCCCCTGGGCGGTCTGGCGCTGACGCTGATCCTCTCTATCCTTGGCCTCGGCTTCGCTTTCCCTCTGAGCGTTGCCCTCGCTTTGTGCCGCGTCTCGCCGTACGCAATCCTGCGGGTCCCGAGCACGGTCATCGTCTACTTCGTCCGCGGCGTGCCCCTGGTGCTCCTTGTCTTCTGGAGCTACTTTCTGGTCCCCGTCTTGATCGGACAGGCGGTGAGTGCATTCACAACGCTCCTCGTCACGCTGGTGATCTACCAGGCCGCCTACATGTCGGAGATCGTTCGCGCCGGCATGGAAGCACTGCCGAAAGGCCAGACCGAAGCGGCTCGCTCGCTCGGCCTGGGTTACGGATTGACGATGCGACAGGTTGTCTTGCCGCAGGCGCTCTACAACATGCTGCCGAGCCTGATCAGCCAATTCGTCTCGACGATCAAGGAAACCTCCATTGGCTATGTGATCAGCGTTCACGAACTCACGTACTCGGCCAATCAGGTCAACTCGTCCTTGCTCACGATGCCGCTGCAAGTCTTCGCAATGCTGTCAGTCATCTATTTCATTGTCTGCTTCGCATTGACCCAGTGCGCTGTAGCCGTGGATCGCATCGTCACCAAGCGCCGGGCCGGCTCGACCATCACCTCCATTGAAAGCACCGCAAATGATCCGATTCTCCAAAGTCAATAAGTGGTACGGCGAGTACCACGCGCTTACCGACGTGACCGAAGAGGTCAAGAAGGGCGAAGTTGTCGTTGTGTGTGGCCCTTCGGGCTCAGGCAAGTCCACCTTGATCCGCACCGTCAATCGCCTGGAAGAGATTCAGCAAGGCGAGATCACCTTGGACGGACAGGACATTCACGCCAAGAACCTGGATCTCAACCACTTCCGGACCAAGGTCGGCTTCGTATTCCAGCAGTTCAACCTGTTCCCGCACATGTCCGCCATCGACAACGTGTGCCTTGCGCCAGTCAAGGTGTCGGGCAAGTCGAAGTCCGAAGCGAAGGAGCGAGGGATGGCACTTCTCGACCGCGTGGGACTGGCCCACAAGGCGAGCTCGTACCCCCAGCAGCTCTCCGGCGGTCAGCAGCAGCGGGTCGCGATTGCCCGTGCGCTTGCCATGGAACCGCCCGTGATGCTGTTCGATGAGCCAACCAGCGCACTGGACCCTGAAATGGTCGGCGAAGTGCTCAACGTCATGAAGTCCCTGGCGCGTGACGGCATGACGATGATGTGCGTGACGCACGAGATGGGCTTCGCACGGGAGGTAGCCGACAACGTGTGGTTCATGGATCACGGCAAGCTGGTGGAGACGGGCAAGCCCGACGCCTTCTTCGCCAATCCGACCAGCGACCGGGCCAAGCGGTTCCTGTCAGACCTCCGCTCGCACTGATCAGGGGTCTTCGCAGTGGCTTCGTGCTCAATACCCCTCTCTGTCGGCGTCGTCGGCGCCGGGATCGTCGGCCTGTCTATCGCGCTTGAGTTGCAGCGTCGTGGCCACCAGGTCACAGTGATAGACCGCGACACGCCGATGCTCGGATGTTCGTCCGGCAACGCCGGATACTTGTCGGAAGCGAACATCTTTCCGCCGGCGGCGCCCGACATGCTCATGAAGCTGCCCAAGCTCATGCTCGACAGCGATGGCCCGCTGGTGATCAAGCCGACGTACGCACCACAAATGATGTCGTGGGGCTGGCATGCGTTGGCGGCCGTCAAGGGGGACGTCAGGGCCTCGATCACCCGGACCCTGGCCGCGCTCACCACGGGCGCCTACGAGGCAATCCTTGATCTGGCTTCCCACGCCAACGCCGGGCATCTCCTTTCTCGGGACGGGGGTCTGGTAGCTTTCAAGAATCGCGACGCCTTGGAGGCCAAGTGCGCATCGCTGCCTGTGTTCCAGAACTACGGCATCGCAGTTGACCGACTGGACGCCGCGGAGATCCACGAGTTCGAGCCCGCCTTGGCGAAGGACATCGTGGGCGGCCTAATGTTTCGCAACTCCGGACGCTGCAGCAATCCACGCCAGCTCGGCTTGCTTTACGCGGAACACCTGCAAGGCAACGGCGCCCGTTTGCTACAGGACAGCATCGAGTCCGTCGATCCTGCGGAGGGGGGAGGGGCATGGCTCCGAGGCTCGAAAGAGCGGCTGCGTTTTGACCGAGTTGTCGTGTGCGCGGGGTTCTGGAGCAAGGAGTTGCTTCGGCCTTACGTCTCTCGCATTCCGCTGGCTTCCGAGCGTGGCTATCACCTGATGCTTCCGAAGCCGGGAGTCCGTCTGCGCCGTCCGGTTGTTTTTGGCGAGCCGCACTTTGCAGCGACGCCGATGGACGAGGGGTTGCGTCTCGCAGGCACTGCGGAGTTCGCTTCGGCGGATGCGCCACCAAACGTTGAGCGCGCCACCATGCTGCTGCGATTGGCACAGCAGTACCTGACCGGCCTTGACGGCCAGGATGGACAGCCGTGGATGGGCGTTCGCCCATCGCTTCCGGACGGTCTGCCCGCCGTGGGCGTCGTCCCGGCACATCCGACGATTCAGTACGCCTTTGGCCATGCCCACAACGGACTGACCCTGTCGGCCGTGACGGCCAAACTCGTCGCTTCACAGATTGAGGGCGCCGGCCCTCACGCTCACTCGTCCAGCCTGGACTTGCATCGCTTCCAACAAGGCTTTGCGCGCGCCGCCTGAAGAGGCGGCGCGGCCGAGAAATACGTATCACGAAAGGCATCCATGACTCAAATCACTCGCTATCCCTCGCCGTTGACGGCGCCCCTCTCGAAGGCCGTGCGTGCGGGCGACTTCGTGTTCCTGTCGGGACAGACTCCGAAGAACGCCGACATGACGCCGCTTCGCGGAGACATCGCCGAACAGACAAAGAATGTGCTTGATGCAATCAATCTCAGTCTCAGTGAGCATGGGCTCGACCTGAGCACCGTCGTTAGGGCGACCGTCTGGCTGTCGGACATCAAGTTGATGGCAGCTTTCAATGAGGTCTACCGGTCCTACTTCGCCGGCCACCTTCCCGTTCGCAGCACCGTCGAAGCCAAGCTTTCGCAGGACGTAGATGTGGAGATCGAGGTCACCGCTTTCGCGTCCCGTGTAGCGTCTATTTGAGGCCAGACCCACCCGCGAGACCATCTGACATGAGCAATACCAATGAAATCGTCGCGACCCGTCTGGCCGTGGTGAAGCCCTCGGCGAGCCTTGCCGCGAAGGCCAAGGCGGACGCACTGCGCGCCGCCGGTCGGGATGTCATCGACTTCACCACCGGCGAGCCTGACTTCCCGACGCCGCAACACATCGTCGAAGCTGGAGTGCAGGCTCTTCAGAGCGGGCACACACGCTACACCGCGTCTGCCGGCACGCCGGCGCTGCGCCAAGCCATCGTGCGCAAGCTGCAACGGGAGAACGGCCTCTCCTACGAGTTGAACGAAGTCGTCGTGGGCAGCGGCGCGAAGCCGATCATATTCAACGCGCTGATGGCTTCGCTCAACGAGGGCGACGAGGTGATCATTCCGGCACCCTACTGGGTCTCCTACCCTGACATGGTGCTGCTGAACGGCGGAACGCCCAAGATCGTGTACTGCCCGGCATCGGACGGCTTCAAGCTGACTGCGCAAGCTCTGGTCAATTCGATCACGCCCAAGACCAAGTGGCTGGTCCTGAACTCGCCCAACAACCCAACGGGCGCGGTGTATACCCATGCCGAACTGCGCTCCATCGCTGACGTGCTCGTCAAGCATCCTCACGTTCATGTACTGACGGACGAAATCTACGAGCATTTCGTCTACGGCGACACCAAGCATGTGTCCCTCTTGAATGCTGCCCCCGAACTGCGGGACCGTACGCTTGTTGTGAACGGCCTTTCCAAGGCCTACGCGATGACTGGTTGGCGTGTGGGCTATGGCGCCGGCCCGGCGGCGCTGATCAAGGCGATCACCTTGCTGATCACGCAGACCACCACTTGCGCGACTGCTGCAGCTCAGGCGGCAGCCGCCTTCGCGCTAGACGGGCCGCAAGTTTGCGTGGACGAAGGCCGACAGCTCTACATGGGGCGCCGCGACCACATGGTGGCGCGCCTCAACGCGATCGAAGGGATCGAATGCGATCTGCCCGGGGGAGCCTTCTACGTCTTTGCATCGGTCGCTGGTTTGATAGGCCGCCAGACCCGCCTGGGCAAGACGCTAAAGAACGATCTCGATGTGACCGAATTCCTGCGCGAAGACGCCGGCGTCGTGGTGATCGACGGCACCTCTTACGGACTTCCTTCCTACCTGCGCTTCTCGTTTGCAACGTCGATGAGCGAAATCGACCGCGGATGCGACGCGATCGCGGCTGCGGTCTCGCAGCTCGAACTCTCTTGAACCGAATCCTCGAAGACCCAGATCATGAGCTACCAACAAGCATCCGAATTCGATCGCGTGCCCGAACAACTCCTTGAGCGCGCGCGCTCCTTTCAGGCCGCGATCCTGTGCGACGTGGCCGGGCGCCGTGGCACGATGCACTCACGCATCCGCGGTCTGCATCCTAAGATGACCGTGTGCGGACCCGCCTTCACCGTCGAAGTGCGTCCCGGTGACAACCTGATGTTCCATGTGGCCCTCGCGGTCGCCAAGCCCGGTGACGTGATCGTCGTCGACGGCAAGAACGACCAGACTTGCGCGCTCTTTGGCGACCTGATGGTCACGCAAGCGGCGGCTGCGAAGCTCGGCGGCTTCGTCGTCGACGCTGCTTCGCGCGATACAGAGTCCCTTGCGCAAGGCGACTTTCCGGTGTTCGCCGCTGGCCTCAACCCCTGCGGTCCGACCAAAGGACTGCCCGGCCGCATGAGCATTCCGGTTTCTGTCGGTGGCGTTTCCGTCAGCCCGGGCGACCTCATCGTTGGCGACGTGGACGGTGTCGTCGTGATTCCGCGTCTTGAAGTCGAAGCGGTGCTCGAAGTGGCAGCGAAGAAGGTCGCAGCCGAGAAGCAGCGCATCGAGGAAATCGAAGAAGGCATTCTTGTCTCGCCGTGGCTGAACGATGCCCTCAAGCAGGCAGGGCTGGCCGCGCTGTAAGGCGTCGCCATGGACATTTCCAAGACAACAGAAGGACTTCCATGAACTCCCTCCCAGACAACGCTTTGGACCTCAACGTTCCCTTGCCCAAGATGCCCGTGGAAACGCCTTGCTTCGTGGTGATCGAGGAATCTGTCAAACACAACCTTCGGCAGACGGCGACGCTGGCCGGCGGGGTCGATCGGATGGTTCCGCACGTCAAGACGCACCGTTCTCCGTGGGTGACGCGCTACTTGGTCGCCAACGGCGTGAAGGCGTTCAAGACGGCAACGACTCGTGAAGTCGAAATGGTTTTGGACGCCGGCTCTCCAGAGGTCATCTGGTCGTACCCGACGACCAGCGAGGCCGGCATCGCCCGCGCAATCGCCGCGGCCGACGCTCACCCGGAGGCACGTGTGACTGGCGTGGTGGACGACGCGAGCGGACTGGCGGTCTGGGTCAAGCTCCTGGCCAACGGCAGACATCCCAACGTCGACTTGCGCGTGGACGTGGATCCCGGTATGGGCCGTACGGGCGTGCCCATTGGCGACAAGGCCGTCGAACTTGCAGTGGACGTTTCCAAGGCCGGGCTCTTCGCCGGTTGGCACATTTACGACGGCCACATTCAGGACCTCGATCTGACCGTCCGAGAGGCTCGGTTCCTGGATGTGCAAGCCAAGCTCACCGAGATGTTCAAGCGCACTGAATCAGCCGGCCTCAAGACCGACATCGTCGGCGGTGGAAGCTACACGTTTCCGTTCTGGGCGAAACACACACAGGCGCGCGTCTCGCCGGGCAGCTGGGTCTACACCAATTCGCAGCACCAAGCCGATCAGCCGCATCGGGGCTGGAAGGTCGGCGCGTACGTCCTTTCCCGCGTGGTGTCCGATCACGAGGGCACGCTGACGCTCGACGCAGGGTCGAAGGCCGTCTCGCCGGACATGCCCATGGAGCGTCGCTTCGTGAGCGCCGGCGTAAACAAGATCGTGAAGATGAACGAGGAACACACACTCGCGATCGCGCCTGGGCTGCACACGGGTGATCTGGTCGCTCTAGTGCCTCGCCACACCTGCACGACCGCGTACCTCTATCGCAAAGCGCTGGTGCTGACGGCAGGCGGCGAGTGGGAGTATCGAGATCAGCTCGGCTGCGAGCGATAGTCTGGACCTGAGCCGATCTCATGGACGCCGCCGCTACCATCGGCGGCAATTTCATTGTCATTTGGAGCGGCCGGACGGCCCTAAACAAGGAATCGTGAACGTATTCATCACAGGTGCGACGGCGGGCTTTGGCGCTGCCATGGCCAAGAAGTTCGCGAGTGCGGGGCACCGTGTCATCGCAGCGGGTCGGCGAGAGGACCGCCTGAAAGCTCTGGTTGCAGAATTGGAAGGCTTCCATGTCCATCCGGTTGTTCTAGACGTCCGCGATCGCAACGCGGTCACGGCAGCGGTAGCGTCTCTGCCGGCAGATTTCGCGGACATCGACCTGTTGATCAACAACGCGGGTCTTGCACTGGGTGTCGAGCCTGCTCAGAACGCGAACATTGAGAACTGGGAAAGCATGGTGGACACGAATATCAAGGGGCTGATGTACATGACCCACGCTGTGTTGCCTGGCATGGTGGCCCGAAATCGTGGACATGTGATCAACCTCGGCTCCACCGCGGGCGCCTACGCCTACCCGGGAGGCAACATCTACGGCGCTTCGAAGGCGTTCGTGCGTCAGTTTTCGTTGAACTTGCGTGCGGACCTGTTCGGCACCAGGGTCCGAGTCACGGACGTCGCGCCAGGGCTGGTGGGCGGGACTGAATTTTCTTCAGTCCGCCTCAGGGGCGACCAGGCTCGCGTAGATAAGGTCTACGAAGGCGCTGATGCGCTGACACCAGAAGATGTTTCAGACACCGTCTATTGGGCAGCAACGTTGCCGGCGCGCGTGAACATTAACTTCGTGGAACTGATGCCCGTCACGCAGTCGTTTGCCGGGCTCTCAGTCCATCGCTCCTGAAATTGAGCGGCAAGGAGGGATTGGGCAGTCCTGAAAGCCATGACCTCCACCATTGGGTTGCGCGACAGCCGGTGACACATTTCCTTCGAAGAACGCGAAGCAGATGTGTCGCTTCGCCTTTGCACGAAGCAAATCCGTCACTCTGTGGATGCGAAGTGCGCGGACCCAGCGCAACGTGTTGATGATTCGACTCTTCACCTTCCTGGTCGGCCAGCAGGAACTGCTGGCAGTCAAGATGGCCATGCAGCACGACAATTGCGCGCGATCCAGCGCGACGTTGTTCAGCGCCGCGTGCCGGAGGCCGAAGTCTGGGTGGACGGGCTGTTCACCAGAAAGCCGACAAGCGCTGCAACGCCGGGAACGATGGCCACCGAAAGGAATGACAGGATCATTGGGGAGACTCCATCAAGGCGAACAAGCCTCGCTGGTCGAGAACGGGGCGGCCGGTTAGTGGATGTTGTCCGATCGCGGTCCGCGCATGCTGGCGGGCAACGATGTAGAAGTGACCAGTGCCGTCAGCTCTTCGTCAAGGACACCGGCCTGGTGGCCTCGGCCGGGGAGAGCTGCGGTGCCCAGTGCCGTTGATGGACATTGCGCACCAGCGCTTCTGCGCGGCAGCCGATGCCGGGTTGGGCCTGCACGATGACAGCAGGGTGATCGAGACCTGGGGCTAAAGGCTAAAGCAGCGCGCAGTCCAGCCCTCCAGCGCGCCAACTGCGGGCGGGCCGTTGCCCGGTGTGTCCCATCGTGCGCGGCCGTCAGCGCCTTTCAGCGCCTCTCGTATTCACATACAACGCGTAGATCGAATGGCTGCTCGCCATGAAGAGCCGGTTGTTGTCCGCGCCTCCGAAGCAGAGATTCGCGCAGCGTTCCGGCAGCCGGACGTGGCCGATGGCGCGTCCTTCGGGGTTGAAGACCATCACGCCATCGAGCGCCTCGGCGTCTGCATCCGCCGAGCCGTTGCTGCCCCAGCCGGCCCAGATGTTGCCGTCTTCATCGCACTTGATGCCGTCGAATGCGCCGGGTCCCTGCGCGTCGATATGCAGCCTCCTGCCGCCCAGCGTTCCGTCGTCCATGACGGTGTAGGCCCACACGCGCCGGCTCGGCTCGGCCCGGCTTTCGACGACGTAGAGCGTGCGCTCGTCCGGTGAAAAGCACAGCCCGTTCGGACCGGTCAGGTCATCGATCACCCGCTGTAGTGCGCCGCCTTGCGGGTCGATCCGGTACACCGCATGGGGCAACTCCTGCGCGGCGATGCGCCCCTCGTAGTTGTTGCCGAGCTGGAAGGGCGGGTCGGTGAACCAGATCGCGCCATTCGACTGGCACACGATGTCGTTGGGCGAGTTCAGGCGCTTGCCTTCGAAGCGGTCGGCCAGGGTGACGATGCGGCCGTCGTGCTCGGTGCGGCTGATGCGTCGCGTGACTGCCGCTTCGCACGTGACGAGGCGGCCCATGCAGTCGCGTGTGTTGCCGTTGGCATAGTTGGACGACTCGCGGAACACGGATGCCGTGCCCGTGACCTCGTCCCAGCGGATGATGCGGTTGCTCGCCACATCGCTCGCCAGCAGGTAGCGCCCATCGCCGAACCACACCGGGCCTTCCATCCAGCGGAAGCCCGTGGCGAGGCGCTCGACACTGGCCGCGAACAGGCGGTACTTGAGGAATGAAGGGTCGAGCACGACCACGGCAGGGTCCGGGTAGCGCAACGTGGGCGCCCATCCGGTGCGTGCTTCGGCGGAGAGATCGTTCATCGGGTGCTGGTGGTGTTCATTCAAGGCTGAACCCGACCGTCGCCGACAGGCTCTGCCCGGGGGCGAGCGTGAGTGCGCCAGTGTCGGCGATGCCTTGGGTGGCCAGGTTGAAGGCATCGGCGGTATGGCTGACCGGTTCGATGCAAAGGTACGGCGCGTTGTCGGGGCGATGCAGGATGAGATGGTCCAGCGCACTCGATGCCGTGATGCGCAGTGCCGCACTGTCGCCATCGGAGAGCAACAGGTCCCCGTCCCAGCCGCCGTACGCGCGGGTGAAGCCAGCGCTGCCGACGGCCGGTGCCCGCTGCGAGGCATCGGGCGCATCGAGAGGGGTAGCCCGGATGCCGAGGAAGTCCGGCGTCATGGCCCAACTCTGACGCGCGGCGAACTTCAGTCGCGCGGACGCGGCACAGCGCAGGTACGGGTGCAATCCGATGCCCCCCGGCATGGGTTCGCGATCGGCATTCGTGAGCGCGATGTCGACGTGCAGCGACCGGGGGCCGAGCGTGACGCTCATCCTTGCTTCGTAGCGCCACGGCCAATGGGCGTCCGGGGCCTTGTCGAGCGACAGCGTCAGTCGCGTGCCTTGGTGATGCTCCACCTGCCAGGACGATTGATGGGCGGTGCCGTGCAGCGTGTGCGGCAATGCATCGGGGTGCGGGCAGAGCGCGATGGCTGCGCCGCCATGCTGCAATTGTGCATTCGAGATCCTCCCCCAGTAGGGGATCAGCGGATACAGCCCTCCCTTGCCCCAGTGGAGGAGGTCGGTGTGATGCTCGGGGTAGGGATGGAACACTTCGAGCGACCTGCCCTTCGCATCCGGCAGGCTGCAGCGCGTGATGCGTGCACCCAGTTCCGGCGCAACGCGCACGCAAGCCTCGCCAAGCCGCAACTCGATGATCGCGCTCATGGTCTCGTCGGAGACACGCCAAGCACGGAGACCAGCGGCGCAGCCGCATAGGCGCCACCGACATGGTCGCGACCGGATGTCAAAGGGTCCATCGCGTCGTGGTCCAGGAACGCATGCGCCACGAAGCTCGCCGCATCGTCCTGCGGCCGGTAGCCGAGCTGGCGTGCCCGCTTGTTCGCGAAAAGCGGACGCGGGCTGTCGGAGACACCGTAGACGATCTCGTTGACCACGTCCGGATGGTCCAGCCCGATGCGGATCAGCTGCGCCAGGTCGCGCGTGCTGACCCAGATGCGCAGGCGCCGCGCATCGCTGACCTGCGCGTCCGCATTGCCGATGCGAATCACGAAGGCCGCGGGCCCGCCGCGCAGTGCATAGCTTGCGCAGGCGGCTTCCCCGAACACCTTGCTCATGCCGTAGTAGCTGTCCGGCGCCGGGGGCAGATCGTCGAAGACCTCTGCCGCATCGGCGCGGTATTGCCCCAGCACGTGATGGCTGCTTGCGAACACGAAGCGCTGGACGCCATGGCATCGGGACGCTTCCAGCAGCTGGAGCGTGGCCCGGTAGTTCGGGCCCAGCATCGAATCGAAGGAAGCGGCAGGGCCATGGACACAAGCCAGATGCAGCACCGCATCGACACCGGCGACCGCCCGTTCGGCGAAGACCGGATCGCAGAGGTCCCCCGCCATGACTTCCTCGCCGGGCGCGGCGGCGATGGCATGGCGGTCCAGCAATCGCAGCCGGTAGTGTTCGCCCAGCAAGGGACGCAGGGCGGTGCCCACCAGCCCGGCCGCGCCGGTGACGAGCAGAAGTTTGGTGGCATGACTCATGATGATTTCTGTACGCGGACCTTGCCCACCATCTGGGTCGGGTCGATGAAGCGGAAGGCGATGAGCACCCACACCAGCGTGGTCAGCATGTAGATGACGGCCATGGCGTCTATGGACTGTGCCGAGCGGATGCCCGCCGCGAAGACTGCGTAGTAGAGCGCGACCACCAGTGTCTGGCTGTCGGCGCCGGCGGTGAGGAAGGTGAGCTCGAACATCGAGATCGTGCGCACCAGCACCAGCAGGGAGGCGGCCATGATCCCGGGCAGCAGCAAGGGCATCAGGATGCGCCGGAAGATGGTCAGCGTGCCCGCGCCGAAGACGCGCGCAGCCACTTCGACGCGCGTATCGATCTGCTCGATGAAGGGCGTCATCACCATCACCACGAAGGGCGCGCAGGGCACCAGGTTGGCCAGGATCACGCCCCACAGCGAGCCGCCCAGGTTGACCTGGTAGAGCACCGTGGCCAGCGGTATCCCGTAGGTCATCGGCGGCACCAGCAGGGGCAGCAGGAACAGCAGCGTGACGAGGCGCTTGCCGGGAAAGTCCACGCGTGCCAGCACGTAGGCGGCGGGTACGCCGATCAGCACCGACAACAGCACCACCGCGCCCACCGCCAGCGCGGTGGTCCACAGCACGTCGCCGAGTTGGAACTCCTTCCAGGCCCGGCTGTACCAGTTCGTCGTGAAGGCCTCGGGCAGCCAGCCGGTGAACCACTGCGTGCCAAAGGAGTTCACCGCCACCACGGCCACGATGGCCGCGACGTTGAGGATGATGAAGGCCATCAGCACGCCGAACGCGATGCGGATGGCGCCCTGGCCGAGATCACTCTTGTGCAGCATCGCGTCAACCCTTTCCGCCACTGGCCGGACCGCGGTAGGCCGCGCGGCGGATCGCCAGCGCCAGCAGCACGACGACCAGTTGCACCGCGCCCATGATGAGTGCGATGGACGATGCCATCGAGTAGTTGAAGTCTTCATAGGCGGCTTCGTACGCGGCCAATGAGATCACCCGCGTGGAACCCGCCGGCGAACCCAGCAGCACCGCGGACGGAAACACCGCGAAGGCCTGCACGAAGACCAGGCAGAAGGTGGTGACGAGTCCCGGCACCAGCAGCGGCAGGTAGACCCGCTTGAACTGCGCCGACGGGGACGCACCCAGCGTGGCAGCGGCGCGGCCGAGCGAGGGGTCAATGCCGGTCACGTAGGACAGCAACATCAGGAACGCGAACGGAAACCCCGTGATCACCAGCGACAGGATCACCGCCAGCGGGCCATGCAGCAGTTGCAGCGGTTGCGCGATCAGGCCGAGCGCCAGCAGCGTGCGGTTGAACCAGCCGTTGGGCGACAGGTAGGTCAGCATGCCCTGCGCGACCAGCACGGTGCCGAGCGTCATCGGGATCACCAGCGCGGCGGCAATGAGGCGTTGCTTCGTGCTGGGCACGCGCAGCAGGTAGGCCATCGGCAACGCGATCAGCAGGTTGAACACCGTCACCGGCAGCGAGATCAGCAGCGTGGTGCCGATGGTCTGGTACAGCCGCGGCTCCGAGAAGAAACGCGCGTAGTTGGCCACCCAACCGCCCTCGGCCGGCCTGAGCGACAGCAGCACGCCATAGCCGAAGGGGTAGATGAACAGCATCAGCACCGCCAGCACGGCGGGAATCAGCAGCAGCACGCGCAGGTCGCGCCCCGCGACGGCCCCGTTCATCCCGCCTCCGGCACGAAGGCATCGGCGAACAGGCGGATGCGATCCGGCGCCACGCGGAACTGCACGCGATCGCCCATCGCGACGCGCTCCTGCGTTTCCATGGTGACGTGGGTGCCGTCGGCGGTGCGAAGGTCGACCAGCCACAACTGGCCGCAGTACTCGACCTGCGCGACCTCTGCGGGAATGCCGATGTCCGCGAGCTTGACGTCGTCGGGCCGGAAGGCGAGCGACTGCGCGCTGCCGCCCGCGGGCAGCCTCAATCCCTCGAAGCGCATCGCGCCGATGCCTTCGCCGACGACCGCTGCGGCGCCGTCCACCCGTGTGGGGAAGGCATTGCGATAGCCCATGAAGCGCGCGACGTAGAGGTTGTCGGGCGCGTTGTAGAGCGCCTCGGGCGTGCCCTGCTGCTGGATGCGGCCGTCGCGCATCACCACGATGCGGTCCGACAGCGACAGCGCCTCGTCCTGGTCGTGCGTGACGTAGATGGTGGTCAATCCGAGCGCGTGGTGCAACCGCTTGATCTCGTGGCGCAGTTCCAGGCGCAGCTTTGCATCGAGGTTGGACAGGGGCTCGTCCATCAGCACCAGCGGCGGTTCGATGGCAACGGCGCGCGCGATGGCCACGCGCTGCTGCTGGCCGCCGGAGAGCTGGCCCGGCAGCTTGTCGATCTGGTTGGCAAGCCGCACGGTGGCCAATGCACGCTCGACGCGCTGGTCGACCTCGGCCTTGGGCACCTTGCGCATCTCCAGGCCGAAGGCCACGTTGCGCCGCACGCTCAGGTGCGGGAACAGGGCGTAGTTCTGGAACACCATGCCGAAGCCGCGGCGCTCCGGCGGCAGCACGTCGATGCGCTTGTCGTCGAGCGTGATGGTGCCCGACGAGATCTGCAGCAAGCCCGACAGGCAATTGAGCGCGGTCGACTTGCCGCAGCCCGACGGCCCGAGCAGCGAGACGAACTCGCCCGCGCGGATCGTCAGGGAGAAATCGTCGAGCGCCTTGAAGCCGCCGAAGCGCAGCGCCACGCGGTCGAGTTGCAGGGACTGGAACTTGGCCATCAGGTCTTCACCTTCTGGCCGCCGATCTGCTCGTCCCATGCGCGGAACATCGCGATCAGGGGCTTGGGTTCCAGCGGCGGCTTGACCGGCGTCGAGGCCAGCAGGGGCTCGTAGTACGAGAGCCGGCCGAACTCGTTGAGCACCTTCTGGCTCTCCGCGGGCGCCTGCGCCAGCGTGATGCCCTTGCGCGCCGGGCCGGGGTACAGGTAGCCGTCGGCATAGACCATCGCCTGCTGCGGCGGCTGGAGCATGAACTTGAGGACATCCAGCGCTGCGGCCAGACGGTCTTCCGGCAGGCCCTTGGGAATGGCCACGAACTGGCCGTCTGCCACGAAGGTGGGCTTGTCGAAGGCCGTCACCGCCGTGTCCTTGGGCACGATGCCCTGCACGCGCGGGTAGATGTCCCAGCCCATGGTCGAGATGATCAGGTCGCGCGAGCCCTGCGCGAGCTCGCGCATCGTCGGCGTGGTGCCCGAAGGGTAGTACTCGACGTTCTGGTTCAGCGCCTTGAGGTAGGCCCAGGTCTTGTCCCAGCCCTTGACCGGGTCGAGCGGGTCCTTGTCGCCGAGCATGTACGGCAGGGCCATCACGAAGGTGCGGCCGGGGCCGGAGTTGGCCGGGCGTGCGTAGAAGAACTTGTTGGGATTCGCCTTGGTCCAGGCCAGCAGGTCGTCCAGCGTCTTGGGCGGCTTGGCCACGCGCGCCGGTGCGTACTCGAGCAGCGGTCCTTGCGGCGAGTAGGCGATCAGCATGCCGTTGCCACCGGCCTGTTTCTGGATTGCCGCGGCGCCGCCTTCGTAGAGCTCGGCCGGACTGCCGATCTGCGCGTAGTAGGGCGACAGGTCCTGCCACACGCCTTGTTCGATGCCCGCGGCAATGCCGTCGAGCCCGGTCAGGACCATGTGCAGCTCGACGCGGTTGGCTGCCTGCATCGCGCGGATCTTGCCGGCGAGTTCGGGCGCCGGGGAGCGGGTGAAGGTGAAGCGCGAGACGCGCTCCTTGTTGGCCGCGCCATAGGCATCGAAGACCTTCTGCGTGAGCGCGAGATTGCCGGCGACGTCGATGACGCCGAGCGGCACCGGAGCCGATCCGAATTTCGGCAGGCCTTGGGCCCTGGCGCCCGGCAGCGCGGCGGCCATGGCGGCACCGAGCGTCGTGCGAAGCACCGCGCGTCGCGAGAGGGCGGAAGGGGCGGAAGTATTCATGGCTTGTCTCCTGTTGTTGGGCGCATTTGCGCGGCGAGAGCGAAGTCTTGGCCTTTTACTTCTTAAGGTCCATTGCTGAATTAGCAGCAGTCGATACCTGAAAGTTAAGATGTAACCATGGACCTTCGCCAGTTGAACTACTTCATCGCGGTGGCAGAAGAAAAGCACATCGGCCGCGCGGCCGAGCGCCTGCACGTCTCGCAGCCGCCGCTGACCCGCCACATCCAGGCGCTGGAGGCTGAGCTGGGCGCCACGCTCTTCAGGCGCACGCCGCAAGGCATGCTGCCGACGCAGGCCGGGCAGATCCTGCTGAAGGAGGCGCTGGGTGTGCGTGCCTCGCTCGCGCAGGCGGCCGAGCGCGTGAGGCAGGCGGCCCTGGGGCAGGCCGGCCAGATCGGCGTGGGCATCTACGGCTCATCGGTGTTCGGCGTCATCGCGCAGCTCATCGCGCAGTTCACTTCCACCCATCCGGATGTGGTGGTGGTCCTCAACCATGCGCAGACGGCGGACCAGGTGGCCGCGCTGCGGCAAGGCCGCGTGCAGATCGTCTTCGAGCGATGGCTGCCGGATGAGCCGGACATCCGCGGCAGCTTCCTGACGCATGAGCGCTTGTTCCTTGCACTCGGCGAGCGACATCCCCTGGCGCAAAGGGAGGTCGTCGAGTTGGAAGCCCTGCAAGGCGAGACGCTGATCACCGGTGCCGCGCCCAACCTCATCGCCGGTGCGCTGGAGATCTGCCGCAATCATGGCTTCGAGCCGAAGTTCGCCGAGCCGGTCCACGATGTCGTGACGGCGACGCTGTCGGTGATCACCGGGCGCGCGCTGTCACTGGTGCCGGAGTCGATGCTGAACGTGCATTTCCCGGGAATTGTCTACCGGCCGCTGAAGGCGCGCACGCCGGCGTCCATGGACCTGCATTTCTATCGCCTCAAGGACGAGTCGTCGCCGCTGCTCGATGCGATGCTGCGGACCATCGACGATTTCAAGCGCGCCCGAAACGCCGCGGATATCGCGCCGAATCCCGCCATTTGAGACGGATAGGTCGCTGGCCGACCTGGGCTTCCCTCTGTCGAGCTCGAATGAACACGTGTTCATCAAGAATCGACGCTCTGAAAACAAGAGGCAAGGCACATGTACATCAGCGAACAGCTTCTCAACCCCGACGAGCGCCGGCTGCGCCTGTCGACACAGCTTGGCGTGCAGAGCGTGGTGCTCGACAACCGCGGCACCGAACTGGTCTCGGCTTCCGGTGGCGTCAGCGAATGGGACGCCGCCAGGCTGCGCGAATACCGCCAGTGGGTCGAAGGCTTCGGCCTCAAGCTCGACGTGTTCGCGCTCGACGTCGGCTCGATCCTGCTCGATTCGCTGACCGACATCGAGGGCGCGAGGAAGCAGCGGGCGATGTTGGCGCAGAACATCCAGAAGGCAGCCGACGCGGGCATCACGTGCCTCAAGTACAACGTGCAGATGGTCGGCATCACGCGCACCGGTCTCAAGCGGGGGCGGGGCGGGGCGCAGAACTCGGGCTTCGTCTACGCGGAGTACTCGGCCGCGGACGACCGGAAGCATTCGTACTGGGGTGTCGGCTACCCGAGCAACCAGGAAGAGGGCGGCTCCGCATCGGCGATGCTCTGCGGCCAGAAGATGGCGCGCGAGGTGCCGCCCGTGATCGAGAAGGCCGGTTGGGACGCGATCGAGTTCCTGGTCGAGGGCCTGGTGCCTGCGGCCGACAAGGCAGGCGTGCGCCTGGCCTGCCATCCGCACGACCCGGCCTATCCGGTCGGTGGCCTCAACGGCATCGAGCATGTGGTCGGCTCGGCCGATGGCATCCGCAGGTTCCTGGCGCTGTCGCCGAGCCCGAACCATGGCCTGAACTTCTGCCAGGGCACGGTGGCCGAGATGTTCAAGGAGCCAGGCAAGGCGATGATCCCGGTGATCGAGGAGTTCGCGGCGACGGGCCGCATCTTCATGGTCCACTTCCGCAACATCCGCGGCGGCTACCTCGACTTCCAGGAGGTGTTCCCGGACGAGGGCGATGTCGATATGTTCGAGGCCATCAAGGCCTACCAGCGCGGCGGCTACACCGGCCCGCTCTGTCCGGACCACGTGCCGGTGTCGGAGATCGACGAAGGCCGCGAGCGCTTCATGTCCTTTGCGCTGGGCTACACGCGCGGCCTGCTGCAAGCCGCGGGTGTGTGGTCGACACAGCCGCGAAACTGACGTACACCGCCTGCATGGCCGAACTCAGAAGACTGCGCAGCGAGCGTTGGCTCGCCAACAACGACTTTCGCACCTTCAACCACCGCAGCCGCATCATGCAGATGGGCTACGACCGCAAGGAGTGGGAAGGCAAGCCGCTCGTCGCGATCATGAACAGCTGGTCGGACTACAACCCCTGCCACATGCACTTCCGCCAGCGCGTGGACGACGTCAAGCGCGGCGTGCTGCAGGCAGGCGGCTTTCCGCTGGAGATGCCCACGATCTCGCTGAACGACTCGATCGTGAAGCCCTCGGCGCTGCTCTACCGCAACCTGATGGCGATGGAAGTGGAGGAGATGATCCGCTGCTATCCGGTCGATGCCGTGGTGCTGATGGGTGGCTGCGACAAGACCGGGCCCGCCATGCTGCTCGGCGCCACCAGCGCCGACGTGCCCGCGATCTTCCTGCCGGCCGGCCCGATGCTGCGCGGCAACTCGCGCGGCATGACACTGGGCTCCGGCTCCGATGCCTTCAAGTTCTGGGACGAGCGGCGCGCAGGCCTCATCACCGAGCCCGAGTGGGACAGCATCATCAGCGGCATCGCGCGCAGCCCCGGCACCTGCATGACCATGGGCACGGCCAGCACCATGACGGCCATTGCCGAGGCGCTGGGCATGGCCTTGCCCGGATCGTCGAGCGTGCCGGCGGTCGAGGCCGGCTACCAGCGCATGTCGGCGCAGGCCGGACGCCGCATCGTCGAGATGGTCCATGAAGACCTGCGGCCCTCGCGCATCCAGGGCCGCAACGCCTTCCTCAACGCCATCACGGTGGCGATGGCGATGGGCTGTTCGACCAACGCGATCATCCATGTCATCGCGATGGCGCGGCGCGCGAAGGCCGACATCGGGCTGGACGACTTCGACGCGATCAGCCGCAAGGTGCCGGTGATCGCGAACGTGCGGCCCAGCGGCACCAGCCAGTACCTGATGGAAGACTTCTATTTCGCCGGTGGCCTGCCCGCGCTGATGAAGCGCATCGAGGTCCACCTGCATCTCGACGCGCCCACCGTCACCGGCAAGACGGTTGGCGAGAACATCGAGGGCGCGCGGGTCTGGAACGACGACGTGATCCGCACGCTGGACAACCCCGTGTACACCGAGGGCGCACTGGCGCACCTCAAGGGCAACCTGGCGCCCGACGGCTGCGTCATCAAGCCGAGCGCCATGAGCGCGAAGTTCCTGAACCACAGCGGTCCGGCCGTGGTGTTCGACGACTATCCGTCGCTCAAGAAGATGCTCGACGACGAGAACGCCGACATCACCGAGGACCACGTGATCGTGCTGCGCAACGCGGGACCCAAGGGCGGTCCGGGCATGCCGGAATGGGGCATGGTGCCGATCCCGGTCAAGCTCCTCAAGCTGGGGGTGCGCGACATGCTGCGCGTGAGCGATGCGCGCATGAGCGGGACCAGCTACGGCGCCTGCGCGCTGCATGTCGCGCCCGAGGCTTATATCGGCGGCAACCTGGCGCTGGTGCGCACGGGCGACATCATCAGCATCGACGTGCCGAACCGCACGCTCGACATGCAGGTCAGCGACGAGGAACTCGCGCGCCGCCGCGCCGAGTGGAAAGCCCCGCCGCCGCGCTTCGGCCGTGGCTACGGATGGATGTTCACCGAGCACATCCTGCAAGCCGACCAAGGCTGCGACATGGACTTCCTGCAGACGCAGTTCGGCGAGTCGGCGGGAGAGCCCGACATCTTCTGAGCCGCAGGGGCGTGCCCGGCCCCGCCACCCGGGGGGATCGAGTCGAGTTGGCAAAGCGTATCGACCTGAGAACCGCCCCGCCGACGTCCGATGTCGTGGGCAGCCGGGTACGCGATTCCACGTATGCATGCCGTTCCTTCCGCCATTTGGGAGCGGAAGGGCAATTGCGTGCGCCACCCTCGGCCTTGGTCATCCTCGCGGCGGGCTTCGTCGCGTCGATCCCGGCCATCGCCGGCTTCATCGGCGGCGTGAGCACCGGTTTCGTCTCGGACTGGCTGCTCAAGCGCACGGGGTCCCTGACCATCGCCCGCAAGGTGCCCATCACGATCGGGCTCCTGCTCACGGCCGCGATGATCGGCTGCAACCATGTGCACAGTGACGAGTTCGTCATCGCGCTGATGTCGCTGGCCTTCTTCGGCAAGGGTTTCGGATCCCTCGGCTGGACCGTGGTCGCGGACACGGCCCCGAAACAGCTGATCGGCCTCACCGGCGGCGTGTTCAACGCGATCGGCAACATGGCGGGCATTACCACGCCCGTGGTGATCGGCTACATCCTCGGCGCGACAGGCTCCTTCCAGGGCGCGCTGGTGTTCGTGGGACTGCACGGCCTCGTGGCGGTGGCTGATCGGGCCGAGCACCTTGCCCTGCTTCATGTGCTGGCGCGTGCGACGACCTCGAAGCCGATGTCGATGAGCGTCGGGCCGTCCGTCTCGCCGGACAAGCGTGCCAGCAGCATCTGCCCCGCACGCTCGCCCATCTCGGCACGGCGGATCTGCACGGTCGAAAGCCGCGGCGATGCGGCGCGTGCCACCGCCAGGTCGCCGAAACCCATCACCGCGATGCGCCCGGGCACCGGCCAGCCGCGCTGCGTGCATTCGAAAAGCACGCCGGCCGCGAGCAGGTCGTTGTTGCAGAAGACGGCCGTGACCTCGGGCCGTCGCGCCAAGATCTGCGCCAGGCGCGGCCCCGCATCGTCGATCAACGCGGGCGGACGGATCAGCTCCGCCTGCACGTCGTCGATGCCGCGTGCCGCCGCTGCTGCCCTGAATCCTTCGAGCCGCAGGCGCGAGCGGTCTTCCTCGGCACCGATGAAGGCCAGCGCGCGATGGCCGCGGTCCAGCAGATGCTCGGCCGCCGCGCGACCGGCGTCGAGATTGGAAAAGCCGACCAGCATGTCGATCGGCTGGTTCGGCGGCGTCGGCAGGTCCCAGGTCTGCACCACCGGCACGCCGGCGCGCTTGAGCTTGGCGCGCAAGGCCGGTGTCTGCGCGTTGCCGGTGAGCACGAGCCCATCGACCCGCCGCCCGAGGAATGTATCGACGAGCGCCATCTCGTCGCCGGCGCGATAGCCGCTCTGGCCCAGCAGCAGCTGGTAGCCGCCATCGGCCAGCGTCTGCGCCAGCGCCTCGATGGTTTCGGAGAACACCAGGTTCGAGATGGTCGGCACGATCGCCGCGACGATGCGCGAGCGGCTCGACGCCAGGCTGCCGGCCGTGAGGTTGGGCACATAGCCGAGTTGTTCGATGGCCGCGCGCACGGCGGCCAGCGTGTCGGGCGAGACCTTGTCGGGCTCGTTGATGGCGCGCGAGACGGTCACCAGCGACACGCCGGCTGTGGCGGCAACGTCGCTCATGCGCGCGCGGCCCGGCGCAGGGGATGCGGCGTCCCCGGAACGGTTGGATTTTCGATTCACGAGCGGGGTTATACCGTGCCCCTTGCGCTAATGGAAGCGTTTCCATAAAATTGCGCCATCGCGCCGATCGCGCGGCCAACAACGAAGGGCATTTCGCCCTTTTTGTTGATTTGAAAATGGAAGCGCTTCCATCAAGGAGACAGACCCGCAATGAACGCTACCTTCGAAGGCTACCTGCGCCCGGATGGCCGTGTCGGCACGCGCAACCACATCGGCGTGTTCGTGGTCGGCAATTGCGGCGCCACCGCCGCACGCCGCGTCGCAGACCATTTCACCGGAAAGCGCCTGGCCGCATTTCCCAACGTCGACGGCGTGCTGCCCTTCGTGCACGAGATCGGCTGCGGCATGGAAGCGACCGGCGAGCCGATGAACCTGCTGCGCCGGACCATCGCCGGCACGATCCGCAATCCGAACATCGTGGGTGCCGTGGTGATCGCGCTGGGCTGCGAACGCAACAACATCCGCGCCTTCTTCGAGCAGGAACAACTCGTGCCCGGCCCGATGCTGCACATGCTGGTGATGCAGGAAATCGGCGGCACGGCCAACACCATCGAGGCAGGGATCGCGGCAGTGCAGTCGATGCTGCCCGCGGCGAATGCCCACGTCCGCGAGACCGTTCCGGTGTCGCAGCTCGTGGTGGGGCTGCAAACGGCCGCCGCCGATGGCGACACGGCGATCTCCGCCAACCCCGCGCTGGGCGCTGCGATCGACTTGCTGGTCGGGCAGGGTGGAACGGCCATCCTCTCTGGCACGAGCGAGCTGGCATCCGCGGCGTCGTCGTCCATGGCGCCCCGGGCCGCCAGCGCCGAAGTCGGTGCGCAACTGGAACAGCGCATCCAGTGGTGGAAGGGCTATACCGCGGGCCGCGACACGCAGATGACGCGTGTGAGCCTCGTCGACACCGCGAGCATGCGCCGTGCCGGCAGCACGCCGGTGCAGGCGGTCTACGAGTACGCGCATCCGGTTGCCCAGCCTGGCCTGGTCTTCATGGACGCGCCGGCGTATGCCGCGGTGTCTGCCACCGGACAGGTCGCCGGCGGCGCCACGATGGTGTGCCTGACGACCGGCAGCGGTTCCGGCTTCGGCGCCGCGCCCGTGCCCACGCTCAAGCTTGCCAGCAATTCCGCGGTCTTTGCCCGGATGGAAGACGACCTCGACATCGACTGCGGTGCGGTGCTGGCAGGCGACACGAGTGTCGCGCAGATGGGCCAGCGGATCTTCGAACGCATGCTGGCGCACGCCTCCGGCGAACCCACCAAGAGCGAAGAACTGGGCGTCGGGCGCGACGAATTCGTGCCGTGGCCCATCGGCGTGCTGGCTTGAAGACGAGGAGACACACGACATGAACGCCAGCACTCTCAACGCCACCACCGCCGCCATCGTCCCCACGATCGCTTCCACCGTGAAGCCTTCCGAGGCCGTCCGGCTCAACCCCTTCATCCGCCTCGACCCGAAGGACAACGTCGTCGTCGCGCGCATCGAAGTGCCGGCTGGCACCGAGGTCGCCAGCGAAGGCGTGACCACGCTGCAACCCGTGCCCGCGGGCCACAAGCTCGCCGCGCGCTTCATCGCCAAGGGCGAGCCGGTGCTCAAGTACAACACCGTAATCGGCTTTGCGTCCGAAGACCTGCCGCCCGGCACCTGGATGCACAGCCACAACATCGCGTTCGGCGATCTGGTCAAGGACTACCGCCACGGCCTCGACTACGTGCCGACGCGGCTGCTGCCGCCGGCGCAGCGCGCCCGGTTCCAGGGCATCGTGCGCGCCGATGGCCGCGTCGCGACGCGCAACTACGTCGGCGTGTTCATCGTGAGCCACGGCGCCGCCACGGTGGCACGCAAGATCGCGAGCTTCTTCGACGAAGACGAACTCGCCGCCTTCCCGAACATCGACGGCGTGGTGCCCTATGTGCACGAGCAGGGCGCGGGCATGGAGCGCAGCGGCGAGCCGATGGAACTGCTGCGCCGGACCATCGGCGGCTACATCCGGCATCCGAACACCGCGGGCGCGCTGGTCATTGCGCTGGGCGAGGAGCACAACCCGCTCGACGAATTCCTCGCGCACCAGAAACTGGTGGCTGGCCCGATGCTGCAGACGCTGGTGATCCAGCAGGCGGGCGGCACGAAGAAGGCGATTGCCGCAGGCATCGAACAGGTGCGCAGCATGCTCGCCGCGGCCAACGCCGTGCAGCGCGAGGCGGTCTCGGCCGAGCACATCAGCATCGGCTTGCAGTGCGGCGGCTCCGACGGCTTCTCGGGTCTCTCGGCCAACCCGGCGCTCGGTCGCGCGATGGAGATCCTCATCGAGCACGGCGGCACCGCGATGCTCTCGGAAACCTCGGAGATCTTCGGCGTCGAGCACACGCTCACGGCGCGCGCGGTGACGCCGGAGGTCGGCAAGAAGCTGGTGGCGCGCATCGACTGGTGGCTGCGCTACAACGAAGGCCGCGACACGCAGATCAACGGCCGCGTGAGCCCCGGCAACAACGCCGGCGGCCTGGCCAACGTGCTGGAGAAGTCGCTCGGCGGCGCGAAGAAAGGCGGCAATGCCCCGTTGATGGCGGTCTACGAATACGCCGAGCCAGTGACGCAGCACGGGCTCGTCTTCATGGACACGCCCGGCTACGACCCGGTCTCGGCCACCGGCCAGATCGCGGGTGGCGCCAACCTGATCTGCTTCACCACGGGTCGGGGCTCGTGCTTTGGGTCCGTGCCCGCACCGACGGTCAAGCTCGCGAGCAATACGCCGATGTACGCGCGCATGGCCAACGACATGGACATCAACTGCGGCGTGGTGATCGACGGCGAGGCCACGATCGACCAGATGGGCCGCGCCATCTTCGAGCAGATCCTGCGCCATGCGTCCGGCGAACCCACGAAGAGCGAGGCGCTGGGCGTGGGACTGAACGAGTTCGTGCCCTGGCCGCTCGGCGTATCCGACTGAGACCGGCCGACTTCGTCCCATAAGGCGGGACGCGACGCACACACCAAGGGTCACCCTGCATGGTCCGCACGGGCCGATGCCGGTTCAATGAAGCACACACATCCAAGGACACGAGCACCATGAACAAGAGACAACTTCTGACTGCCGCGCTGGCACTTGCCGCGGCCTTGCCCTTTGGCGCATCGGCGCAGGAGGACTACCCGAGCAAGCCGGTGAAGCTCATCGTGCCGTTCCCGGCGGGCGGGACCAGCGACATCATGGGGCGCCTGATCGCCGAGGGCCTGAGCAAGCAACTCAAGCGGCCCTTCGTGGTCGACAACCGCGGCGGGGCGGGCGGCGCGATCGGCACCGACGCGGTGGCCAAGGCAGCGCCGGATGGCTACACGCTGCTGCTCACCGGCATCGGCAGCAACGCCATCATCCACGGCTTCACGCCGAAGCCGCCCTACGATTCGACGCGCGATTTCGTGCACATCTCGGAACTCGCGGCGGGGCCGAACGTGCTGGTCGTGAACCCGGAATTCCCGGCCAAGACCTTCAAGGAGTTCATCGCCTGGGTCAAGGCCAATCCCGGCAAGTTCAGCTATGGGCAGGTCAATGCCTCGTCGGGCCATGTCACCACCGAATACCTCAAGCAGGTGGCCGGGCTGGACATGATCGGCATCCCGTACAAGGGCGGCGCACCGGCGCTCAACGACGTACTGGCCAACCAGATCCCGGGCATGTTCACCAACCAGGACGCGGTCGCGCCCTTCGTCAAGGCCGGCAAGCTGCGCCCGCTGGTGGTGACCAGCGCGCAGCGCAACCCGCTCTACCCGGACGTGCCGACGGTGGCCGAATCGGGCTACCCCGGCTTCACCGCCGTGTCCTGGACGGGACTTTCGGCGCCCAAGGGCACGCCCAAGCCGATCGTCGACAAGCTCGAAGCGGCGATGGTCGCCGCCTTCAACGACCCCGCGGTGCGCGCCAAGCTGGAGGCCAACGGCTTCGTCGTGATCGCCTCGAAGTCGCCCGACTTCACCAAGTTCGTATCGGACGAGGTCGCGCGCTGGACCAAGGTCGTGCAGACCGCCGGCATCAAGCTGGACTGAACACGTTGTCATCACCACTGGAGTATTCAAGAAATGGGTGCCGTTGAATCCAACATCGTTTCCTATGCCAAGGTCGCAGCGGACGCGCGCACGGCCGCCGACGCCGGCGACCGTATCGCGCACATCAAGCTGTCGCTGGTCTACCTGCCGCTCGCAACGCCGGTCAGCGACGCCAAGGTGCTGACCGGCCGGCAGAAGCCGCTGACCGAGATCGCCTTCATCTTTGCGGAGATCGCGACCCGCGACGGGCATTCCGGCATCGGCTTCGGCTATTCGAAGCGCGCTGGCGGCCCGGGCATGTACGCGCATGCGAAGGAGCTCGCGCCCAACCTGATCGGCGAAGACCCGAACGACATCTCGCGCCTTTTCACCAAGCTGCTGTGGGCGGGCGCGAGCATGGGTCGCAGCGGACTCACCACGCAGGCGATCGCACCCTTCGACATCGCGTTGTGGGACCTGAAGGCCAGGCGCGCCAAGCTGCCGCTGGCCAAGTTGCTGGGAGCCGAGCGCGACTCGGTGCAGTGCTACAACACCTCGGGTGGCTACTTGCACACGCCCCTCGACCAGGTGCTGAAGAACGTCGAGATCTCGCAGCAGAGCGGCATCGGCGGCATCAAGCTCAAGGTGGGGCAGCCGGACCTGGCCATCGACATCGAGCGCGTCGCCGCGGTGCGCAAGCAGCTGGGCAATTCTTTCCCGCTGATGGTCGATGCCAACCAGCAGTGGGACCGCCAGAAAGCCACGCGCGCGTGCCGCGCCTTCGAGGACTTCGACCTCACCTGGATCGAGGAGCCGTTGGACGCCTATGACTTCGAAGGCCACGCCCAGCTTGCGGAGCGCTTCGACACGGCCATCGCCACCGGCGAGATGCTGACCAGCTTTGGTGAGCATGCGCAGCTGATCATGGGCGAGGGCAGCGACTTCATCCAGCCCGACGCACCGCGCGTCGGTGGCATCACGCCCTTCCTCCAGATCATGTCGCTCGGCGCCTTCAAGGGCCGCAAGCTGGCACCGCACTTCGCCATGGAGATCCACCTGCACCTGGCTGCGGCGTACCCGATCGAGCCCTGGCTCGAACACTTCGAATGGCTGGGCCCGATGTTCAACGAGCAGATGCAATTGAAGGACGGCCGCATGCACGTATCGGACCGCCCGGGGCTGGGCTTCAGCCTGAGCGAGCAGGCGCTGTCGTGGACGGCCGAAACGCAGGAGTTTGGCAAGCGGCCCTGATGGAGCAGGCGCACCGCGATGATGTGATCGCGGTGCGTGCAGGTCGGTGTCGGCGGCGATCGACATGCATCGCGGCCCATCGGCCTTTCAGTTGAAGTCGACGCTCTGACCCAGTAGGCGGCCTCGCCCGCCGGTGTCAGGCGCTGGCCGCGGACAGTTCCAGTCCGCGCCGCGCCATGCATGCAGCGAGCGCATCCACCACGGTGCGCGCCAGCGGGACGCCGAGCTCGCGCGCTTGCGCGTTCGGATGACATCGCGTGTTCGCCCGGCACGCGCACCTGCTTCACGCCTGGCCGCGGCGGGTTGGAGCCGCATGCCTCGGCGAGCCATGTGCTTTCCTGTTCGAAGGCGTGCCGGCCGCCGAATGCATCGGGGTCGATCACCTGGAGGAACACGTTCATCAGCGTGCCGGTGGGATGCGTGTTCCGACCCAGGCCGGACAGTCCCTGCGTCAGCGCTTCGACGAGCAGCGCCAGGCCGTAGCCCTTGTGGCCATGGTCGAGGCCTCCGATGGGCAGCAGGCTGCCGCCCCCGGACACGGCCACGTTGGGATCGTCGGTGGCATGGCCCTGTGCATCCAGGACCCATGCGGCGGGGAAGCGTTGTCCTGCGCTTGCGAGCTGCCGGGCCCGGTTGTTGGTGGTGATCGATGCGCTGATGTCCAGCAGGATGGGGTCGGCCGCCGTCGGAATGCCCGCGGCGATGGGGTTCGGCGTGAAGAGGCCGCGGGTGCCGCCGAATGGCGCGACACCCGCGGCAGCCGGTCCCGAGCAGGTGAGGATGGGCAGCAGGCCGTGTTCGGTCAGCCGCGGCAGGTAGGTGGCCAGCGCGCCGGTGTGATGGCTGCCGGCAATGGTGATGGTGACGACGCCGTGGGCCGCGATGCGCTCGAGCGCAAGATCGATGGCGCGCTCGACCAGCCAGGCGCCGGGCAGCCGGTGACCTTTCCAGGCAATGCACGCGCCGCGATCGGAGATGACTTCCGGCTCGCCGTCACGTGCCATGTCGCCGGATTCGATCGAGGCCACATAGCCGGGTGCCAGTGCGAGACCGTGGGTGACGTGGCCCATCATGTCGGCCAGGACCAGTGTCTGCGCGACGCACCTGGCCTTGTCGTCTGCCAGCCCGGCGCTGGCAAGGGGGCGGGTGACGTCACGCTCCAACGCCTCGCGCGGGAAGCGCGTGACATCGCTGGCCGTGCTGCTGCTCATGCGGTGTAGTCCGCCGCCGCCCACTCGAAATACGGTTTCAGGTCGGCCACCAGGGCCTGGTGCAACGGGTGGAAAAGATACTCGTCGAGCGCCTTCGCATCGGCGACTTCGGCTTCGAGCACGTAGTCCCAGCAGATCGGGCGCGCCAGTTCGTTGGCGGCGAACTTCCAGCCCTGGATGACCGGGATCCGGGCGCCCAGCGCGGCCATGCGCTCGGCGAGCGCCGCTTCCAGTGCGGCATCCTTGGCGGTGTCCAGCTTGCGGCGGAAGAGGACGATGTGGCGCATGGTCATGCGGGAACTCCTTGTCGATCCAGAAGCCACGCCGGCGCATCCTGCAGCGCGACCGGGCGCAGGAAGCGGTCCATCGCGGCATAGCCGACCGAGGTGGTGAATGGTTGCGTCGAGGCGGGGAAGGGGCCGCCGTGATGCTGGGCCGCGGTCACTGCCACGCCGGTGGGCACGCCGCTGAAGAGCACCCGGCCGGCCACCTGCATGGCGGTGCGGACCAGCCGGCGCGTCGGCTCCGCGTCCTGGTCCGCACCCCACAGCGTGACGGTGAGCGACCCGCCGATGGCCTTCAGCACCTCGACGGCTTCGTCGATCGACGCCACGCGCACGACCAGTGCGGCGCAACCGAACACTTCCTCATGCAGCGCGTGATCGTCGATGAAGTCGGCGGCCAGCGTCTCCGCCAGGAATGGGCGTGGAGCCGCGGCGGAGGCATCGCCTGCGTCATCGACGAGCGGCTTCAGCCGTGACGCATTGCGCCATTGCGCAACCCCGCGCTCGAAGGTGGCACGGATGGTGGCCGACAGCATTGCGTGCGGCTTCAGGTCGCGAAGCGCGGCGGCAAGCGCCTGGACGAACGCATCGCCGGCGGCATCCTGCAGCACGAGGATGACGCCGGGACTGGTGCAGAACTGCCCCGCACCGACGCAGATCGACTGGGCCAGCGTGCCGGCCAGCTCGACGCCGTTCTTCTCCAGCGCCGCGGGCAGCACGACCAGCGGATTGACGGACCCCAGTTCGCCAAAGAAAGGGATCGGACGCGCCCGCTCGCCCGCAATGCGCGCCAGCGCCGTCCCGCCCTTGAACGACCCGGTGAATGCCACGGCCGCGATGGCCGTCGCCTTCACGAGCGCAACACCGACGTCGATCGAGCCGCCCTGCACGAACTGGAAGACGCCGACCGGCAACCCCTGCGCGGCAATGACCCGCAGCGCCAATGCCGCCGTGCGCCGCGACAGTTCGGGATGCGCGGGATGTGCCTTGACCACCACCGGGCATCCCGCACCGAGCGCCGATGCGGTGTCCCCGCCCAGCACCGAGAAGGCAAAGGGGAAGTTGCTGGCCGAGAACATCGCGACCGGGCCCAGCGGCACTCGCACCCGCGTGAGGCGAGGGCGGCCGGACGGCGGTGCACCGGCAACGGCCTTGTCGTCGATGACCGTGTGCGCGCCGCCGCCCTCCAGCACGTCGGCAAAGCCGCGCAACTGGAACGTCGATCGGTCGAGCTCGCCATTCAGGCGCGGCAGGCCCAGCCCGGTTTCGCGATCGGCCAGTGCGACGAGGCTTTCGCGTTCAGCCTCCAGTACCGAAGCCAATCCACGCAGCAGCCCGGCACGCCGGCTCGCTGAAGTGGCGGCAAAGGCATCGGCCGCCGAGGCCGCGGCAGCAACCGCCGCGTCGATCTCCGACGGCGTCGACTCCGCCCAGCGCTCGCCCACCGCGTTGCCGGTGCGCGCTTCAATGGATTGCAGCATCGGCACTCACTTGCTCTTGAGGGGGTAGCCGCGCCCGGCGTAGTCGAAGGCGACGAGCTCGTTGATCCGGACCTCCTTGTCGGCCGGCGCGGCGTAGTAGGCGCGGATCTCCTTGATCTTGCCGGTCTCGGGGTCGAAGTCGTACCACTCGGCGCCGCGCAGCGCGGTGCCGCTCTTGTTCTTCCAGTGGGTCCACTCGATCATCGCCTCGGGCGTGTCGTGGCTGACGATGAGCTTGTCGATCGTCCATTGGGAGCCCAGCGTCTCGACGCACCATTGCCACTTCTTCGCGATGGTGTCGGCGCTGCGCCAGGGGATCTCGGGCAGGCCCGCGGGAAAGTAGTGCACTGCGTCCGGCGTGAAGCAGTCGACCAGCGCGTCGTAGTCGGCGGCATTGCAGGCATCGAAGTAGCGGCGGATGAGGGCGGCGTGGTCTTCGGGGGTGAACTTTGAATCGGCCATGGTGTTCTTCTGTTGTGTTGACGGTGATCAGCGGCTGCCGGCCGGCTTGGAAGGGGCGATCGCAGGGCGGCCGTCCGCGACCCACTGCTTGTGCTGTGCGCGCGTGGCATCGCTCGGCGGATACAGGCCCCACAACGCCTCGCCGGCCTGCACGCGCAGGGCGAGGTAGGCCTCGATGTCGTCGCGCTTCTCGCACAAGTTGGCCATCTCTTCGGCCAGGTGCGCGGGAATCACGGTGATGTTGTCGCCGTCGCCGTGGATCACGTCGCCGGGGTAGACCGCCACGCCGGCGCAGCCGATCGGAACCTGCAAGTCCGCCACGTGGTGGTACGACAGGCGCGTGGTCGCCGTGACGCCGGTGCACCAGATCGGAAACTCCATCTGGCTCAGCTCGGTGCCGTCGCGGAAGGTGCCGTCGGTGATCACGCCACGCGCGCCGCGCATCATCATCCGCGTGATCAGCATGTTGCCCATGGAGGCGGCGCGGCCGTCCTTGTTGCTGTCGATCACGAGCACATGGCCGGGCTCGATCTGCTCGACGCCGACCCATTGGAGGTTGTCGGCGCTGGGTTCGGTCGTGAGGTTGCCGTAGACATCGACATCCTCGCGCGCGGGGATGAAGCGCATCGTGTACGCCCGGCCGGCGAAGGGCACCATCTTCTTGTTCAGTGGTGTGAGGCCATGCAGCACGGGTTGCCGGAAGCCCTTGATGTAGAGCTGGGTGGTGAGCGATCCGCTCGTGCATTTGGCGAGGCGGTCGAGCACTTCGTCGGGCACGTGCGGGGCGCGGGCGCGCTGGGGGATCGATGCGAGTGGCGCAGGAACTTGGGTCGTCATGGTCTGTCTCAAATAGTGGGAAGTCGGATGGCGGTTGATGCCGCCGGCGAAGCAGGATCGATCCTAGGGAAAGTGCCCGAAAAATAGAATGGGAGCAGGGCGCCCCGCAACACGCGGCACCCAGCCCGGTACCACCATTTGAGACAAACCAAGCACACCATGGCCAACACTTCCGGCGAGGGCACCGGCGCCCTCGAAAAAGCGCTCGACGTACTGGATGCCATTGGCGCCGCGCCCAACGGTCTCGGGCAAAGCGAGCTGGCGGAACGTCTCGCGCTGCCGCGCACCACGGTCTACCGGCTGCTGGCCACGCTGGTGGCACGCGGGCTGGTGCGTCGCGACCCCCTGCGCAGGGTGTATTGCCTGGGCTTTCGCTGCTTCGAGATGGCGCGGCAGGCCTACGCGATGCCTGACCTCGTCGCGGCTGCGGCGTTGGAACTGCGAGCGTTGCGTGACCTCACCGGTGAGACCAGCTATCTCGCCACGCTCGACGGCCGCGAAGTCATCTCGCTGGAGCGCTGCGACGGCGCGCACAGCCAGCGCTCGGCCGCCGCGCTCGGCGAGCGCAAGCCGGTGCACTGCACCAGCCAGGGCAAGGCCATCCTGTCGGCACTGCCGGACGAGGAACGAGATGCCATCGTTCGCGACGTCGTGCTCAAGCCGCTCACGCCGCTCACCATCACGGACCGGCGCCGCCTGCAGGCCGAGTTGCGCATCACCAAGGCGCGCGGCTATTCGATCGACGACGAGGAAATCGTGCTCGGCGTGCGCTGCGTCGGCGCGCCGGTGATCGACAGCGCGGGACAAGTGCGGGGCGCGATCAGCGTGGCTGGCCCGGCGTACCGGCTGACCCGCGCGCGCCTGGACCTGCTGGGCCCCGAGTTGGTCGATTCGGCGCGGCGCATCGGCGCGCAGTTGCATCCGGCTGGCGCCGACGTGACGCCGGGCACCGAGGCGTCGGTGTCGGCACTGCCGGGCCACTGGGCTTTTCACGGCGCGCATCCGCTGTGGTCGGCGGACGGTCGCAGGCTCTGGTGGGCCGATGTGCTGGCCCCTTCGGTCCACGTGATGGAGGAGGGTGTCGATCGCGAGCTTTGCGCCATCGAATCCCCTATCGTCGGCTTGCTGCGTGCGGGTGAGGACGTGATTGCCGTGCATGAGCGCGGGGCCGCGCGTGTTGGCGCGGATGGTCAAACCTCAGCCCACACGCCGTGGCTGCAAGGCCAGGTGCTGGCCGTTTGCAACGGTGCGGAGCAGGAAATCTGGGCTGCGGTTGCGCTGCCGGAAGCTGGCACAGCCATTGGCCGGGTCCGCGACAACGCAACGCTGGACGTGCAATGGCGCATCGGCGAGCCCGTGCATGGCCTGGGCTGGCATGCGGATGCAGGCGCGCTCTACGCCACCGCGCAGGGCTCGGGGGCGATCCTCGTCATGCAACCCGGGCAGGCCGCGGTGCGCCGGCTGGCGTCGGTGCCCAAGGGCTCGGGACGCGTCTGCGGGCTGGCCTTCGATTCACATGGCGGCATCTGGACGGCGTTGTGTGATGGCTGGTCCATCGCGAGGTTCACGCCGGACGGTCAACTGGATCGCGTCGTGGGATTGCCTGTGCCTTGCGCCACCGATCTTGTCTTGTCGCCCGCTGCGGACGGAGAGGGCCGCGAGTCGTTGACGATCACGACGGCCCGCCACAGCGTGGCGCTGGACATGCTTGCAAGCGCGCCGCTGTCCGGGCGGTTGTTGTCGATGGTGACGTGAGCAAGGCGTATTCCAGTCACACGGTTCGAAGTAGTCGATGGGACTTGAAGTGGGCCCCCTCGAACTTCTCCCTTACTTTCCGAGCTCGTCCAGCGGCACGTTGAAAGTCTCTCGCATCGAGTAGATCGACACTGCCGAGATCAGGCAGACAAGCACCGCGAAGGCCGCGGGCAGCACCCAGGGATCCGTGCCCTACTTGTCCATCGGTGCGGATTCGATGAGCGGCGCAAAGCCCGCGACTGCGAAGCCGAATTGCGTGCCCACGGCCATGCCCGACAGTCGCACCTGCGTCGGGAAGCGCTCGGCATAGGTGGCCGGCACACCGCATTCGTGATGCTGTAGAACACGCCGCCCAGGATCACGCCTGCAATGAAGACCAGTGTCTCGTTGCCGCTCGGAATCGCCCACAGAAAGAAGACGACGGAGATGGCGCACAGGATGTTGCCGGCGATGAAGACCGGCCGGCGACCGATCCGGTCGGAGAGAGCAGGCGGGAACATCGGTGCCGACAGCGTGGCCAAGGCGCTCGCCCACGGCTACACGCTGGTGTTGGGCCGGTCGGCACGCACGCCATCAACAGCAGCCTCTACAAGAAGATGCCGTTCGACATCCAGCGCGACTTCGCGCCGGTGACGATGATGGCATCTGTTCCCAATGTGCTGGTGGTGCATCCGAGCCTGCCGGCGCACAGCGTGCAGGAACTCATTTGCGTATGGCAAGAAGAATCCCGGCCGGCTGGACTTCGCGTCATCGGGCCCAGGGAGCTCGATCCACCTGTCGGGCGAGATGTTCAAGTCGATGACGGGCGTCGAGATGTCGCATGTCGGGTACAAGGGAAGCGCCCCCGCATTGAACGACCTGCTCGCCGGCCAGGTGCAGCTCATGTTCGGCAACCTGCCCACCTCGCTGCCGTTCATCAAGGCCGGCAGGCTGCGTGCCCTGGCGGTGACCAGCCTGCAGCGCTCGCCGGTCCTGCCGGACGTTCCCACGAGGGGTGGAAGCCGGCGTTCCCGGATTCGAGGCAGGTTCATGGTTCGGCATCCTCGCGCCTGCCCATACGCCCAAGGATGTCGTGGCGCGGCTCGACCGCGACATCGAGGCGGCGCTGCGCACGCCCGACATGCAGGCACGCCTGATCGAGCGCGGATTCCAGCCGGCCATCAAGGGCCCCGAGGCATTTTCGAAGTACATCGGCGAAGAGGTGCGCAAGTGGGACCGCATCGTCAAGCAATCGGGAGCGACCGCGGAATGATGGATCAAAGGAGCAGCCGGATGAAGAGGACCGTGATCCAGCATGGACGGCTCGTGCCCGCCGTGGAATCGAGGCTCGCGGAGGAGTTCGACGTCGTGCCGCTCTGGCAGCAGGAAGACCCGGCCGCCTGGCTGCAGGCCAACGCAGCCGGGCACACGGCGCTGGTCGGGTCTGCGCGCGTCGGCGTCGATGCCGGCATCATCGAGGCGTTGCCACGCTGCGCGTCATCGCCAGCTTCGGGGTGGGCTATGACAGCATCGATGTCGCCGCGGCGAGGCGCCGCAGCGTTGCCGTGAGCTACACGCCGTCGTCCTGAATGACTGCGTGTCCGACCTTGCGTGGGGCGCGATGCTGGACATCTCGCGCGGCCTCAGCGAAGCGGACCGATTCATGCGACGCGGGGACTGGATGCAGCGGCCATTCCGCCTGGCCACGCGCCTGAGTCGGAAGAAGCTCGGCGTCGTCGGACTCGGGCGCATCGGCCGCGCCATCGCGCGCCGGGGCCAGGGCTTCGACATGGAGATCCGCTATCACAACCGCAGGCCCGTCGAGGGCGTCGAGTACCGCTACATGGACGACCTCAAGGCGCTGGCGCGATGGTCGGACTTCCTGATGATCGCGGTCGCGGGTGGTGCGGACACCCAGCACCTGGTGTCTGCCGATGTCATTGCCGAGTTGGGCGCCGGCGGCTACCTGATCAATGTGGCCCGAGGAAGCGCCGTGGATGGCGAGGCGCTGACCCGTGCGCTGGAATTCCGTGCCATCGCAGGCGCGGCGCTCGACGTCTTTGCGACCGAGCCCTGCTTCCCCGAGGAACTGTGCGCCCTGGAGAACGTCGTCCTGCTGCCGCACATCGGGACCGCCACCCATGAGACGCGCGCCGCCATGGGGGAACTCGTCATCGACAACCTTCATTCATTCTTCGACACCGGGCGGCTCCTCACACCGGTGCCGGAAGCAGCCCATGCAGGACCGGCGGCAGGCTGAGCCGACCGCGCAGGCTCACCGTTGCGGCGGATGCTGCAGGCGTTGCCAGCCGATCACCGGCCAGTCGCTTCGTGCCTGGTCGGTTTCGCCGCCGTAGACTACGCTGCCGCCTTCCAGCGCATCGGGGAAGGCTGCCGTGAAACTGCGGAGGCCGCGGAAATAATCGGCGTTGACTGTCGCGCCAGCCTTGATTTCCACGGCGCGGAGCTTGCGTCCCGAGGGGATCAGCAGATCGACTTCGTTGCCTGTGGCATCGCGGAAGAAATACATTTCCGCCGACTCGCCCTGATTGAATCGGGTCTTGAGGGCTTCGATGATCACCAGGTTCTCGAACAAGCTGCCGAAAAGCGGGTCGCGCACCACCTGTTCGGCGCTGCGCAAGCCCAGCAGCCAGCACGCCAAGCCCACGTCGTGGAAGTACAGCTTCGGGCTCTTCACGAGCCGCTTCGAGGTGTTGGTGAACCAGGGCGGCAGCACGTGCACGATGTAGCTGGTCTGGAGCAAATCAAGCCAGGCCCGGGCGGTGGCGTGCGAAACGCCGGCATCGTTGCCCAGACTCGTGAGGTTCACGAGCTGGCCGACGCGCCCGGCGCACAGTCGCACGAAGCGACCGAAGCGCTGCAGGTCATGTACAGCGGCCAACTGGCGCAGGTCACGCTCCACGTAGGTCGTGAAGTAGTCGCCGAGCGCTTGCGAGGGGTCGAGGTCTCGGTCATGAATGCGCGGATAGAAGCCCGTGAGCAGCGTTTGCGCCAGCGGCGGCAGCGGATGCAACCGAGCAACTTCGGCGAGCGAGAACGGCAGCAGGCGCAGCACTGCAGTGCGCCCGGCAAGTGACTGACTCACTTGGGACATGAGTTCAAACTGCTGGCTGCCCGTCAAGATGAAGCGCCCCGGCGTCGGGTCGGCATCGACTATCGCCTGAAGGTAGGAGGGTATCTCCGGCGCGCGCTGGATCTCGTCGACGATGGCGCCGCCTTCGATGCCCTTCAGGAAGCCGCGCGGGTCTTCTTCGGCGAAACGCCGCGTGTCGGGGTCTTCCAGCGTGAGGTAGGGCTTGTCGGGAAACAGGCTGCGGCAGAGCGTGGTCTTGCCGCTCTGGCGCGGTCCGGTCAGCGTCAGGACCGGATAGCGGCGCGCCAGTTCGGCGGCGAGCGGTGCGATGTCGCGGGTGATCATGGGGCCATTCCAGCGAGTTCTTGCAAATTGAAGATTTTATCTTGCATTTGCAGAGCTTGGCTCGCGCGCCGCAGGCCTTGCCCGCCGCCCGGCGCCTTGGTTGACGCGCCGAGACTGGCAATTCCTACTCTTCCTGCCGGCGCGAATGCCGATCGTTTCCTTTTCCAACGCCTGGCCTTGACGGCGCCCGCATCGCGCTGGACGACGTGCAGCTGCTCGACTACCACGAGCCGCCGATGGCGCACGGTTCCACGCACACCGGCGTTGGGCACGCAGGCCCGGCGCAGCTGCCGGATGCGCAGCTGCTGCAGAAGGCCGCCGACGTCCTCAATGCGGGGCAGAAGGTGGCGATCCTGGTGGGTGCCGGCGCGAAGAACGCGACCGACGAGGTGGTCGCCGTGGCCGACCGCCTGCAGGCCGGCGCGGCCAAGGCCCTGCTGGGCAAGTCGGTGCTGCCGGACGACCTGCCCTGGGTCACCGGCTCGCTGGGCCTGCTCGGCACCGAACCCAGCTGGAACCTCATGCAGGACTGCGACACGCTGCTGATGGTGGGATGGGCCTTCCCCTACAGCGAGTTCCTGGGGAGCGGCGCTGCCGCAGTGCCTCAATACGGTTTCGCATGACATGAAACGACCCGACGGCCGGCAGCGCGTGGTGGCCCTGGGCGCTCACGTCTTCTGACCCGCTTGCGCCCACCGGAAGCCGGCCCTGTGCTCCGCAAAATCTCGCCTCTATCAGCTGACTTGGGCGTTCGGCAGACCTCGGAGACGGTTCGTCGGACCTCGGATAGCGGCTACAAGGGCGCCGCCAACTGAGCCAACGAATACTCGTGGTGCAATCCGCCCAGCACGGGCTTTGCGCGCACGCGCGCGCCCGGCACCCATCGATGCCGAGCTTCGGCTTTGGATCGCCGCACCGAGCCACGAGGAGGGCCCGGCACGCCCGGGCCCAACGCGCTGTGAGGGGGCGTCCGCCGTTGTAGTGCGAGACCCACTCGTGAAGGATCGATCTCAAGTGCGGCCCCGATAGAGGGATCACCCAGTCCAGGCACTCGCGACGAATCGTTCCGATGACCCGCTCACAGATGGAGTTCGCCTTCGGACTTGCGAATGGGGAGCGCAAGACTGCCAGGCCCAACGCCCGGATCGAATCGTCCAGGTGTTTCGCAAAGATGCTGTCCCGGTCATGAAGCAGATACCCGTAGCCGTCGGTGTCCGCGATCACTTCTCTCATCTGCTGCAGCGTCCAGGCCGCGCTCGGATGCGCGGTGACATTCACGTGCATCAGTCGGCGGTTGCCGTGCTCGATGACGACGAACACGTAGAGCAGTCGAAACGTCGCGGTGACGGTCACGAAGAAGTCGCACGCCAGAATCGCCTTCGCGTGGTTCTGCAGGAATGTCGAGCAGCGTTCATCGCCGCGAGGCTGACCGGGAGGTCGCTTCGGCAGGTACTTGCGGACCGTCCGCGGCGAGACCCGCACACCCAGCTTGAGTAGCAACTCGTTGGCAATGCGCTCTTCGCCCCACAGCGGGTTCTCCTGTCCCATCCGCCGAATCAGCAGGCGTAGTTCGCGAGGGATCGGCGGACGACCCGGCCGCGACTTCATTCGCCAAAAGAGCCTCCATCCAGCGCGATGCCAGCGCACGATCGTGGCCAGTTTCACGATCACCACCGCGTTGCGCCAGTAGAACAGACGCGTCAGAACGGCCAGACTGACTCGGGTGCGGCATCCACGCGACGAGGCTGAATACCTCGCTCGACGAACATGGCCAGTTGGCGACGCAGCACAAGATTCTCGGAGCGGACAGTCTCGTCCGCGCGCGCCAGCAGCACCAGCCACCGCAAGGCGTCTTCAATCAGGCGGAGCACGATCTGCAAGAGCATCCCCATGGCCTCATCGTGCCACGGCGTTCGGCCCGAGCCAACCACTCATCGGTGAGACAGGTGAGACGACGGACGGAATTTTTGCGGACCACACCGGTGTGGAGACATCGCCAACGTAAAAATGAGCATGAACCCGTTCGACGAGATTGCCGTCGAAGAGGCTGCGCGCCTGAAGGAGAAGAGCGTGGCCACGGAGTTCATCGCTGTATCCTGCGGCGATGCGAAGTCCCAGGAGACCCTGCGAACCGCAATGGCGATTGGCGCCGATCGCGGCATCCTGGTCGAGACGACCGAAGAGCTGTGCCGTCGCCAAGCTGCTGAAGGCGCTGGTGGACAGGGAACAGCCCCAGTTGGTCATCCTCGGCAAGCAGGCCATCGATGACGGGCGACAAGGCCAATGTGACCTGTGAAGTCGATGGCGGCCTGGAGACCATCTCCCTGACCTTCCCAGCGGTCATCACCACCGACCTGCGTCTGAACGAGCCACGCTACGTGACCTTGCCCAACATCATGAAGGCCAAGAAGAAGCAGCTCCATACGGTGAAGCCCGAGGATTTGGCCGTGGACGTCAAGCCCCGCCTGAAGACGCTCAAGGTCTCCGAGCCGCCGAAGCGCAATGCAGGCATCAAAGTGCCGGATGTCGCCACACTGGTGGACAAGCTGAAGTACGAAGCCAAGGTGATCTGATCATGACCGTACTTGTTATTGCCGAACACGACCACGCCACGCTCAAGCCGGCGACCCTGAACTCCGTTACCGCAGGCATCGCCTGCCAAAGCGGCGATGTCCACGTGATGGTTGCTGGCGCGAACGCCGCCGAAGCCGGCAAGGCCGCTGCACAAGCATCTCAGGCGCCATCCAGCACCTGGCCGGCATGAAGAACTCCAAGGTGATTGTGGCGATCAACAAAGACGAGGAAGCGCCTATCTTCTCGGTGGCCGACTACGGCCTTGTGGCTGACCTGTTCACGGCGGTGCCGGAACTGGTAGAGGCGCTCTGAGGGACGCGCCTCGATGGCAAGGCACTGGGCCTGCTCGGCGCAATCCGTCGCCAAAAGTTGGCGGTATGAACCCTCGTACCCCGGTCGTGACCACGCCTCGACGCATTGGGCACCGGAGCCGAAACTCGCTCAACGCGCGCGAAGCTTCTCCTGCAGCCAGACCTTGATCAGTGACTGGTATGGCACATCGCGGGCGTTGGCCGCGACCTTGATCGAGTCCAGCAAGTGCTGAGGCAAGCGCAGCGAGATCGTCTTCGTCGTCGGCTTCAAATTGGGCAGGGTGACCTTGGCAGCCTTCGACCAGTCCAAGTGATCCGATGAGTCATGCTTCTCCCAGTACGCACGCTCTTGCTCTTCGGTGGCGAACTTCGGGATGGCTTTAGTCTGCTTGCTCATAAATAGCGCGCTCCTTGCGGTGCATGTCCCTTGCTGAGATGACGCGAATCAACTGATTCGATTGGCGCAACGTGAATGTGATATGCAATGCTCTCGCGTCGTCGGTCTTCCCCAATGCGTGGAACCGAGGTTCTTGATGGCCATGGGCCACGTCTTCCAAGAGCAGCAATGGCGCGTTGAAGAAGAGTTGCTCGGCTTCGGCCGTCGACACTCCGTGCTTTTCGTTCTTGCGCGCATTGCCCTTATCCCACTCAAACCCGATGACGGGGGTCAGGTCAATCATTCCTGTATATTACCATCATGTACAAAATGCGCGGCGTGCTCCCGGCATTCACGCACCGCATTCAATCCTCATCGAGCATCCGGCTGGCCTTGCTGTTGAGCGAACTCTCGGCGCGGAAGTACCCCATGACGGTGGCCACGCTGTGGTGTCCTGTCATCGCCATGGTCTCGGGCAGCGACATGGCCTGCTATCCCGCTTCCGTCACAAAGCCCGCCCGCAGCGAGTGCGCAGAATATTCTCCCTCGACACCCGCGAGCGCACAGCGTTCCTTGACGATGTCGCGCACCGCCGCGGGCGCCAGCGGTTCGCCCAGATGCCCGCCCTTGCGGATGCGACGGAAGAGGGCGCCTTCCTTGATGCCGCTGGCGGCGAGCCACCCCTGCATGGCCAGCGCCGCGCTGCCCACGAGCGGCTTGACGTCCTCGGGGCGTTCCTCTCCGGACTGATTGGTCTTGGAATGCGTGAGCGTGTAGACATACGACTTGGCATCCACACGTCGCAGGTTTTCCAGGGTGGCCCCGGCCACCTCCGAACGGCGCCGGCCGCCCGTGGCCCAGGCAATGAGCAGCAGGGCGCGATCGCGCTTGCCGCGCAGCGTTTCGTCGCAGGTGGCCAGCACGAGCTGCAAGGGGCCTTGGGGTGAGCGTCCTTTTGATGAAATTTGATACGGTCTGGGCAAAAAAGCCTTTGTGCGACAACCACTTACGAATGGCCATTCTCTGCGCGTGAGACCTCGTACGCAAGCTGTTGATTTTCAAAGGGAAATCTCCCGCGACCGTATCAATTCGCAAGGAAGTACGATTACCCCTGAAGCCGAATCTGGCGAAGCAGTTGCGTGGAGCCCGAGGGGCATCGCAATGCTTGTGCAGCAAGTGCATCACAGTTTGCAGCGGGAGGTGTGGCACACCCTGCGCGCAGATCAACCTTACTGGGCAGTCGCCGTGCCAATCGCGTTGAGCCACTCCTCGCTGGAGAACGGCTTTCGTAGCAATGCGCATGCGCCGCTCGCGAGCGCGCAGCGGTCAAGTGCCGCGTCATCGCTCGCCGTGGCAAGGATCACCGGCACCTTGAGATTCCGGGCGCGGATACGCGACTGCACGTCGAATCCCGACAGGCCGGGCATGTGCACATCCACGATGGCGCAATGCGGAAGCTGGGCGGTCAGCGAAGCCAAAAAAGCTTCTCCGCTTGCGTATTCATGTACCTGGTAGTTCGCCAGTCGCAGCAACCGGCCAAGCATCAGCCGCACGGGCTCGTCGTCCTCCACCACGGCAATAAGCGACTCGTCGTTCATCCCGACGAACGCTACGCCGGTCCGGGGCGCATTGGGGACTGGACCTTGGTCTAGTTGACGATGGCACCAGGGAGCAGGTCGATCCAATCGATCATCTGTGCGCGACGGATGCAATGCCATTGACACGTGGATCGACTGGCTGTGGTCGATTTGTCGCCGCAGTTGGTGCGGGAGTTCCTCAGTGACGTCGAGACGCATCGCGGGTGCGGCATCGCCACGCGCAATCAAGGGTCTACTCGTTTTCGGTGCAATAAGTGACGGTTGCCAAGTCCAGCAACCATGCGGGTGGCGTCACGTACGCCCTTGAGTTTGTTGAGTTTCCTGTTCGCTCTCTGGTTCAGGTTTTGGGGCGGCAATGCGAGGTCGATATCCGCGCGCCGCGCTCTGAAAAGTTAATGCGCCGTCGCGCTGGTCGAGGGCGAGACGCGCCCGAGGAGAAGGTGACCTACCACAATTGGCAGTTACCTTCGATGCCTGTTCTCGCTTCAATCGCTGCATGCGATTCGGCATCCTCCCCCGCGCCGTGATGCAGGTCTACCTGTCGGAAGGCGTTCTGACCGCCTGCGAACTCACCCACGCGTGGGCCATGTCCACGGTGACACGCAAGGCTCGCTTTGTGTTCGGGGACGGCCCACGCGCCAATGCGATGGACGAACTCGCCTCCTGGATCGCCGAAGCGCCGGCGCGACGCTCGATCATCTGGAATGTGGGCCCGATCGAAGCGATGTACTTCATGCTGCCGTGGTCACCCGCCAATATCGATCATGCGTTTCGTGACGCGTATGCACGCGAGCGATTCGAACAACTCTACCTAAGTGAAGCGTCGCGCTACCAGTTTTGCTTTGCAGGGCCATGCGACGGGGGCGGCCAACTGGTCTCGTGCATTTCGAACGAGCTCTATGCCGAATTGGTAATGCATACAGAACGGATGGGGTGCAAGCTCGCGGGCATCGAGCCTTCGATCCCGGCCGAATGGGATCGCTTTAGTGATGTTGTCCAGGCCAAGGAGCGCGCGCTGGGTGTCCTCGATTGAAGCGGCGGCCGATCGGGCGTCACAACGGGGCCCAGACCCAGGAGGTTCAGGCCAGGCCACCGGCGCGCCCCACACAGCCGATCTCGTGCGACGGGGTGCTGCGATGCTCGATCTGCCTTCGGCTCATGCCAAGCCGCTCCGCGGCCTGGCCTGATCCGCAGCGGTCGACCACCGCCTGAATCGTCTTGAGTCGATCGACTTCGCGCATCGTCATGGTGATAGTTGCCGTGGGTGTTGCCATCGCTGTACCACGGTGCTCGGGGCAGCCAACTTTGCGACATTTGAACTTTGCTCGAACGCGACATTACAACTTTGCTCCCACATCGCCATCCAGATCGATGCGGGTTACGTCAAGTCGACGTCAGGGTCGATGGACGACGGTGGTTCGCCTGCATCGCCTCGAAGATTGTTCATGCCGAGGCGGGTCGAAATCTCGCGCACGCATACACGGGCTATGACCCAAGGGCAGGGCTTCGACAGCAGGCGTTTCTTGGCTCCGCCGGCATTTCCCCCAAGCAGTCAGTCGTCGTCCTGTCCGACGGCGGAGAAGATGTCGGATTGGCATGCACATCGGGATGCGCTTCCAGCATCTGCGCACCTCGGTTCAAGGCCTTCGGGGCGTCAGCGTGCAGACGATAGCGTCGATCAAGCGACGCGTTGAGGGCGCCAAGTGGCTGCTCTGGCACGGTCAGCGCGACAGGTGCTTGCGGCGCCTGGCAGCGATTGGCCGCGCAACGGGCTGGGTCGGCGCAAACAAGACACTTGCTCGCCTGGTTCGGTACCTCCCATACCTGCGCAAAATATCTGATCAACTACGCGCAGCGCTCCTGCTACGCCGATGGCGGTCGCAAGATGGCTTTTCAACGACCCGGCCCCGACCAGAACTACGTTGTGGGCCTCACTCCGACGGAATCCCCGCCTCCTTGACGACCTTGCCCCACTTGGCGAGGTCGGACTTGATCAGCGCCGCGTACTCCTGCGGCGTTCCGCCCTGGATCTCGATGCCCGCGGCCTCCAGTTTGGCGCGCACATCGGGGAGCTCCAACGCCTTGTTGATCTCGGCATTGAGCTTGTCGATGATCGCCTTGGGCGTGCCGGCAGGCGCGAGGAAGCCGCCGTTGGTGTTGGCGTCGTAGCCCTTGAACCCCTGCTCCTCGACTGTTGGCACGTCAGGCAGGGACTTGGCCCGTTTGCGGGTCGACACTGCAATGGCACGCACGTTGCCGGCCTTCACCTGCGCCTGGATGGCGGTGATCGTGTCGATGTAGAGCGCGGTGCGGCCGGCCAACAGGTCCGGCTGCGCCGCAGAGGAGCCTTTGTAGGGCACCAGCAGCATCTGGACACCGCTTTGCATGCGGAACATCTCGGCCGCCATTTCCTGCGCACTGCCGCGGCCCGATGTGGCAACCTTGGCTTGCTCCGGATTCGCCTTCATCCACGCGACGAATTCGGGCAGCGTCTTTGCCGGGATCTGCGGGTAGATGGCAAACACCAGCGGAACCTCGTGGGTGTAGATGATGGGCTCGAAGCTCTTCTCCGGATCCCAGCCCAGGTTCCTGAAGAGGAATTTATTGATGTTGTGGCTGCCGCCCACGATGCCGATCGTGTAGCCGTCGGGCGCCGACTTGGCCAGGAGGTCGGTGCCGAGGTTGTTGGATGCCCCGGGCTTGTTGTCGACGATCACCGCCTGGCCCATCGAGGCCCCGATCTTGTCGCCGACCACGCGGGCCAGCGTGTCGATCGCGCCGCCCGGCGGCGCGGGCACGATGATCCGGATCGCACGGGTCGGGTAGGCCTGGGCCAATGCCAGGGCCGGCACCAAGGCCAGGGAGGCCGAGACGGCAAGTGCCGTGAACAGGGATGTGAATTGCATGGGAGTCTCCTTGAGCGAATGGATCGAAAGGTCATGAGGCGCAAGCGCGGTTTGTGGAGCCCGGCGGCGCCGCGTTCCCGGGCCTCTCTGCTAGCCGCGCCCGACGAAGGGCATGGCGCTGGCCATGATGGTCATGTTCAGCACGTTGGCGTCCAGCGGCAGCGCCGCGATGTGGCGCACCGCATTGGCCACGTGGGCCGCGTCCATCATGGGTTCGGGCGCGACCGTGCCGTTGGCCTGCAGGACGCCGCGCGTCATGCGCTCGGACAGTTCGGTCAGCGCATTGCCGATGTCGATCTGGCTGGCCACGATGCCGAAGGCGCGGCCATCGAGCGCCAGCGCCTTGGTCAGTCCCGACACCGCGTGCTTGCTGGCGGTGTAGGGCGCGGTGAATGGGCGGGGAGTGTGCGCCGAGATCGAGCCGTTGTTGACGATGCGACCGCCCTGCGGCGACTGGCGGCGCATGAGGCCGAAAGCCGCGCGCGCACACAGGAACACGCCGGTGACGTTCGTATTGAGCACGCTGAACCATTTGTCCAGCGGCAATTCGTCCATCGGCACCGCGGGGGCGTTGACGCCGGCATTGTTGAACAGCAGGTCCAGGCGGCCGAACCTGCGCTCGATGGCGCCGAACAGCGCCTCCACGCTGGCCGGGTCGGTCACGTCGGCGGGCACGGCGAGAACCGCCTGTCCGCGCGCTTCGGCTTCGGCCGCCAAGGCCTGCAGTGGCTCGGCCCGCCGGCCTGCGAGCACGACAGTCCAGCCGTCGTTCAGCAGCGCGAGCGCCGTGGCACGACCGACGCCGCTGCCAGCGCCGGTGACCAGCGCGATCTTCGTTGAGGTGGGGGCATTCAAAAGGGAATCTCCTGGTGTTGATCCGTGGGGCGTGAGGGAGGCAGGGAATGCGTGCGCGGGTTCATGCGCGAGCGCCCACAGTCATGGAGAAGCGGCCGATGTCGGCCACGCCGCCGCTCACGACATCGCCCGGTTGCAGCGAGCCCACGCCCGCGGGAGTGCCGGTGAAGACCAGATCCCCCGGCGCAAGCGTGACCGACCTGGACAGCATGGCCACCAGTTCGCGCACCGGGTGCATGAGATCGGACACGTCGGCGCGCTGGCGTTCTTCGCCATTGACCGCGAGCCACACCGCGCCATGCCGGGGATGGCCGCAGACTGAAGCGGGAACCAGCGGCGTGCAGGGGGCCGAGCGGTCGAAGGCCTTGGCGGCCTCCCATGGGCCGCCCGCGCGCTTGGCCTGCTGCTGCAGGTCGCGCCGCGTGAGATCCAGTCCTGCGGCATAACCCCAGATGTGTTGCGACTCCACCTCGGCTGGATCGATGTCCCGGCCGCCGTGGCCGATGGCCACGACCAGTTCGATCTCGTGGCAGAAGTCTTCCGTGGCCGGAGGGTAGGGCAGCAGGCCGTGCGCCTGCACCACCGCGTTGGCTGGCTTCATGAACCAGTCCGGCATCGACTGCGCCGCCATCTGCTCGTCGCGGCTCCACCTGTAGTTGCGGCCGATGCAGTACACGCGGCCTACGGGGAAGGCCGCTGCGCTGCCCGCCACCGGCAGGAGGGTCGGCGCGGGCGCGGGGAATGCGAGTTCCATCATCATGTTCAGGTGGTCAGGCTCATGGCGGGGCGTTCGCCTGCCAGGGCCTGGGCGATGCTTTCGAGCACCATCTCGCCCATGGCGGTGCGCGTCTCCCAGGTGGCGCTGGCGCGGTGGGCCTGCAGGATCGCGCGGTCGGACTGGCGCAGGGCGAGCGGGACGCGAGGCTCGTCGACGAACACGTCCAGGCCGGCACCGGCAATGCGCCCCGCGCTCAGTGCCTGCGTCAGGTCGGCCTCGTTGACCAGGCGCCCACGCGCGACATTGACCAGGAAGCCGTTCGGGCCGAGCGCTTCGAGCACGGCCGCATCGACGATCCCTTCGGCCTTGTCCGCGGCCGCGCACAGCACGAGCGCGTCGGAGTCCTGCGCGAGATCGACCAGGCCAGGCACGAAACGATGGGCGACGTCCTCCATGACGCGCAGGTCGGTGTAGCTGACGGGGCAGCCGAAGGCCGCGGCCCGCACTGCGACCGCGCGCCCGACGCGCCCCATCCCGACGATGCCGACGCGCATGCCGCTGAACCGGCGCGCCAGCGGAATGGCGCTGGGCTGGGGAAAGCGTTCCCACTGGCCGTCGCGCACGAAGCGGTCGCCGGCGCACAGGTTGCGGCAGGCGGCAATGAGCAAGCCGATGGCCAGGTCGGCCACGTCCTCCGTCAGCGCGCCCAGTGTTGCGGTGACGGGCAGTCCCTGGCCGCGGCAGTAGGCCAGGTCCACCGCGTCGGTGCCGACGCCGTTGACGGCCACGACCTTGAGGCCGGGCAGCTGTTCGAGCATCGCGCGCGAGATGCCGGTGTGCCCTCCGGTGATCACGGCATCGATCGATGCGCCATGTTCATGCAGCCAGGCTTGCGGATCGGTGGTCTCGAAATACTTGTGGACCGTATAGCGCGATGCGAGCTTGTCGTTGATCGCGGGGATCAGGATCGGGTTGAGTTGCAGGACCTGGGGCTTCATGTCGGTGCGCGGGCCGGCGTGGCCCTGGTTGGAAGTGGCTTTTTGGGGGAGACGGAGCGTATGTTGTTGACGATTGATCTATACGTCAATATTGATGTATAAAATCAATATAAATAACTCCGCCGAGCATCCGACCCATGGCTTCCTGGATTTCGATTGACGAGGCGTGCCGGCTCCTCGGGGTGCGGCCCCAGACGCTCTATGCCTACGCCAGCCGCGGCAAGCTGGAAGTGACGCCCGACCCGGCCGATACGCGCCGTAGCCTCTACCGTGCCGAGGACATCGCTGGCCTTGCCAGGCGCAAGCAGGCCGGCCGCAAGCACGAGACCCTGGCGACCAACACGCTGTTCGGCGCCGAACCCAGCATTCCGACGGCCCTATGTGCGATTTCCCGCGGTCGCCTGTACTACCGGGGCCAGGACGCCATTGGTCTGGCCGGCACCGCCAGCCTTGAAGAGGTGGCCCAGCTGTTGTGGGAGGCCGAGCAACCCGTCGACTTTTCTTGCGCCACGTCGCTGCGTTCCGGCGAGCCGGGACGCAGCGCTGCCTTCACTGCGCTGGCGAGGCTCGCCGCCGAAGGGCATTCCACGCGGGGGCGCCTGACCCGAGTGCTGCACGGCGAGGGGCAGGCCCTGGTGGGCAAGGTGGCCAACGGATTCGGCGCCAAGCCCGGCCGCGAACCGCTGCACCTGCGCTTTGCGCAGGGATGGAAGCAGCCGGCCCGGGTGGCCGATCTGCTGCGCTTCGCCATGGTCCTCCTGGTCGACCACGAACTGACCAGCTCGGCCTTCGTCGCACGCATCACCGCCTCGACCGGCGCGTCTTTGCCGGCCTGCCTCCTGGCCGGATTGACCACGCTCTCGGGACCGTTGCATGGCGATGCCTCGGGCCGCGTCCAGGCGCTGTTCGGCGAAGTGGAGCGGCTGGGCGAGGACCAGGTCCTGGCCCACTACCTGTCGACCGGTTTGCCGCTGGCGGGCTTCGGCCACCACCTCTATCCCGACGGCGACCCGCGCGCGGCTGCCTTGCTCGCCCAGTTCGAGCCGCCGGAAGCCATCGCGCGCTTCATCGGCAAGGCCACCCGGCTGACCGGCTTGCAGCCCAACATCGACGTGGCCCTGACCGCCCTGGTCGTCCACCATCAACTGCCGGCCGATGCGGCCTTCGGGCTCTTCGCGACGGCGCGCAGCATTGGCCTGCTGGCGCATGGCCTGGAACAACTGGGCGTCGCGCAGGTGATCCGACCGCGCGGGCGCTATGTGGGGCCGATGCCGGACGCGCCTGCGGGCGGCAGGGCGTCGTCCTGATCGGCGGAAGCGGCCAAAAACGGAGGCGACGCTTCGAGGCGCCACGGTGCGACGATCACTATCTTCGAAACTGTCTCGCGGAGCTGCGCATGCGAATCACGATCCAGGCGGTGGTAGACCGTCAAGATGGCCTTCCACCGGAGACGTTGGAGTTGGGCGCGGTGCAGCGAGAGCAAGACTGCGACCCGTCATCCGGACTTGGCCTGTTCATTCGCGAAACGCACGACATGTTGGAGCGCCTGCAGTCCATCTTGCTGAAGGAACAGACGGCACTCTTTCTCAAGTCGGCGGTCCGTTGCCAAGGATGCGGCGAGCGCCTCGCAACGAAGACCACGAGATCGCTGGTTTACCGCACTGACCTTGCCCTCGAAAAACGTATCCCTTGCTGAGTGTTTCAATGCAAGCAAGGAGAACGGTAATGACGAAGACGATTAGAGCGCGCTACACGCTGGAGTTCAAGAAGGAGGCCGTGCGGCGGGTCGAAGGTGGCCAGAGCATCGCGGCGGCGGCGCGCACGTTGGGCGTGGTCGAGCAGACCCTGTTCAACTGGGTCAAGGCCCAGCGCCAAGGCAAGCTCACCGGGGCTGA
>NZ_JBBKZV010000028.1:0-90604 GCF_037889915.1 Variovorax humicola
TGGGCAACATCGTCGCGGTGCTGGTGATCCCGTTCGTGGGCAACCTGGCGGACAAGATCGGGCGGCGCATTCCGATCATGGTGGGCGCGCTGGTCTCGGGGCTGCTGTCGTTCGGCTACCTGTATGCGATCAGCATCCACAACGTGCCGTTGGCGATCGTGATGTCGCTGCTGATGTGGGGCGTGGTGTACCAGGGCTACAACGCCGTCTTCCCGAGCTTCTATCCGGAGATGTTCCCGACGCGCACCCGGGTCTCGGGCATGGCGATCTCGCAGAACCTGGGCACGCTGGTGACGGCCTTGCTGCCGGCGCTGTTCGTCAGCGTTGCGCCTCCCGGTGCGACCGGCATCCCGATGATGATCGGCTCCATCACGCTGCTCATCTGCGCCATCGCGGCGGTGGCGGCATGGACTGCGCGTGAAACCTACCGCGTGCACATGAACGACCTCGGCAACCCGAATGCGGTGCCGGTGCCCAAGGCCGAGTACGACAGGCTGCGGGCTCAGGCGGTCGCGAGCGCGTGATAGACGATCTCGACAAGGAGACTTGCGATGCCTCGTGCTGCCGCCCCAGGCGATGAATTCACGATGCGCGACACCACGTCGCACCCCCCGGCCTACGCACCGGCCTACAAGACCAGCGTCTTGCGCAGCCCGCGCAACGCGTTGATCTCCTTGCAGCAGTCGCTGACCGAGGTGACCGCGCCGGTGTTCCAGGCCGAGGAGCTGGGCCGTCTCGACAACGACCTGATCATGAATGCCGCGAAGGACGGCCTGCCGGTCGGCGAGCGCGTCGTCGTGCATGGTTACGTGCGCGACCAGTTCGGCCGGCCGGTGAAGAATGCACTGGTCGAGGTCTGGCAGGCCAATGCGAGTGGACGCTACCGTCACAAGAAAGACCAGTACATCGGCGCGCTCGACCCGAACTTCGGCGGTTGCGGCCGCATGCTGACCGACGAAAACGGCTATTACGCCTACCGCACGATCCGGCCCGGCCCCTATCCCTGGCGCAATCGGGTCAACGACTGGCGGCCGGCCCACATCCACTACGCGCTCTCGGGCGACGGCTGGGTGCAGCGGCTGATCACGCAGATGTATTTCGAGGGCGACCCGCTGATCGCGAGCTGCCCGATCCTTCGCATCGTGCCGAGCGAGGAGCAGATCCGCGGCTTGATCGCGCTGCAGGACACCAGCGCCTTCGTCCCGCTGGACAGCCGCGCCTATCGCTTCGACATCGTCCTGCGCGGCCACCGGGCCACGCTGTTCGAGAACTTCGTGCAGGGAGCCACGCCATGAATACGAGCCTGCTTCGCGAGACCGCGTCCCAGACGGCGGGGCCCTATGTGCACATCGGCCTGGCACCGAACCAGGCCGGCTTCGACATCTTCGAGAAGAACTTCGGCAACGTGCTCGTCACGCCCGAGACCAAGGGCGAGCGCATCCGCATCGAGGGGACCGTGTACGACGGCTCGGGCACGCCCGTGCGCGACGTGCTGATCGAAAGCTGGCAGGCCAATGCCGACGGCAAGTACAACCATCCCGCCGACCGCCAGGCCGGCAAGGCCGTCGATCCGTCGTTTCGCGGCTGGGGCCGGGCCTGCAGCGACTTCGACACCGGCATCTACAGCTTCGAGACGATCAAGCCGGGCGTCGTGCAAGGGCGCAAGGGCCGGCCGATGGCGCCGCACATCGCTTTGTGGATCGTCGCGCGCGGCATCAACCTCGGGCTGCACACGCGGCTGTATTTCAGCGATGAAGCCGAAGCCAACGCCAAGGATCCGGTGCTCAACCTCATCGAATGGGAAGTGCGCCGCAAGACCCTGATCGCGCAGCGCGAGACGCGCGACGGCAATGTGGTCTATCGCTTCGACATCCGTCTGCAGGGCGACGGGGAAACCGTGTTCTTCGACATCTGAGTCGCGCCCCGCGCTTTTACCGCCTCGTACCGCCATCCATCGCAAGGAGACCCCGTGCCCAACATCGAATACTGCAACATCGACGATCCGGAGATCGCCGAACTGGTCTCTACGATCCGCAAGCGCCGTTCCAGCGGCAAGCTGCTCAACCTGGACCGCATGCTGCTGCACAGCCCGCCGTTTGCGCGCGGCTGGAACGCGATGTTCGCGGCCATCCGCAATCAGTTGCAGGTGCCGCGCCACATCAACGAACTGGTCATCTGCGCCGTCGCGCGGCTCAACAATGCGGACTACGAGTGGATCCAGCATGCGCCGGAGTTCCTTGCGGCCAATGGCACGCAGGCCCAGCTCGACGCGCTCGACGACGTCACCGCTGCCTGCTACGACACCGCGCTCTTCAACGAGCACGAGCGCGTGGCCTTGCGGCTGACGCTCGACATGACACGCCAGGTCAAGGTGCGCTGCGAGATCATCGAGAAGGCGCGCGTGCTGTTCGGCGAGCGGCAACTGGTCGAACTGATGGGGACGATCGCGGGCTACAACATGGTGTCGCGCTTCCTGGTCGTGCTGGACATCGATGCGGCCGGGGAGTGAAGCAAATGGCTTCCCGCGAAGATGACGAGGCGCTGCCGCGCCGAGAGGCGAACTATGTGCCGCTCTCGCCGCTGACTTTTCTCGAGCGCGCCGCCAAGGTCTACCCCAACAAGGTGGCGGTGGTGCACGGCGAATGGCGCGTCACCTATGCCGAGTTGTACCGGCGTTGCAAACGCCTCGCCTCTGCGCTGACCCGGGCCGGCGTGGGCCTCGGCGACACGGTGGCGATCATGGCGCCCAACGTGCCTGCCCTGCTCGAAGCGCATTACGGCGTGCCGATGGCGGGCGGCATCCTCAACACGATCAACACGCGGCTGGACGGGCCGGCCATCGGTTTCGGCCTGAAGCACAGCAAGGCCAAGGTGCTGATCGCGGACCGGGACCACGTGAAGCCGATGCGCGAGGCGCTCCAGGGCCTGGAGTCCCCGCCGCTGGTGATCGACATCGTGGACGCCGCGACGGGCAAGGACGGGCATCCGGATTCGATGGCGATCGGCAAGCTGGATTACGAGGCCTTCCTGCAGCAGGGCGACCCGGAATTCGCCTGGAAGCTGCCGGAGGACGAATGGCAGTCCATCGCGCTCAACTACACATCGGGCACGACGGGCGACCCGAAGGGCGTGGTCTATCACCATCGCGGCGCCTACCTGAACGCCATGGGCAATGCGCTGGCGTTCGGACTCACGCCGGACACGGCGTACCTCTGGACGCTGCCGATGTTCCACTGCAACGGCTGGACCTATACCTGGGCGGTGACGCTGGTGGGCGGCGTGCATGTGTGCCTGCGCGCGGTCGACCCCGCCCAGATCTTCGAATTGATCGGCAGCGAGCGCATCACGCATCTGTGCGCGGCGCCCATCGTGCTCAACATGATGCTGCATTCGCCGGCACTGCCGAAGGATCGCTACGCGCACAGCGTGGAAGTCGCGACCGGCGGCGCCGCACCACCCAGCGCGGTGATCGAGGCGATGGAGCGCATCGGCTTCAAGATCACGCACCTCTATGGCCTGACCGAAACCTACGGGCCCGCGACGCTGTGCGCCTGGCAGCACGACTGGGACGATCTCGATCTCACCGCACGGTCGGCCAAGATGGCGCGACAGGGTGTTGCGATGCCGACGCAGCAGGAGGTTGCCGTGATCGACATCGACACCGGGGCACGCGCGCCGGCCGACGGCAAGACGGTCGGCGAGATCGCGATCCGCGGCAACACCGTGATGAAGGGCTACCTCGGCAATCCGGCCGCAACCGAAGAAGCGTTCCGCGGTGGCTGGTTCCGTTCCGGCGACCTCGCCGTGATGCACCCGGACGGCTACATCGAGATCAAGGACCGGCTCAAGGACATCATCATTTCGGGCGGCGAGAACATCTCGACGCTGGAAGTCGAGGAAGTGCTCTACCGGCATCCGAAGATCATGGACGCCGCGGTGGTCGCGAAGCCCGATGAGAAGTGGGGCGAGACGCCGTGCGCCTTCGTCACGCTCAGGGCCGACGCCGGCGAGGTGACCGCCGAGGAAATCATCAAGTGGTGCCGCGCCAGCCTGGCCGGATTCAAGTGCCCGAAGAACGTCGTCTTCGGCGACCTGCCGAAGACGGCGACAGGGAAGGTCCAGAAGAACGTGCTGCGCGAGCAGGCTGCGTTGATTTGAGAGATTGCCATGGCGGAAAACATCGAAAACATGTTCCGGGTCGACGGCCTTCGCGCGCTGGTGACGGGTGCGTCGAGCGGGCTCGGCCGGCGTTTCGCACTCACGCTGGCCAGGGCCGGCGCCGACCTCGTTGTCGTCGCGCGGCGGGCCGACAAGCTCGGCGCGCTGGTGGACGAGGTGCAGGCCCTTGGCGGGAAGTGCCTTGCGCTCAGCCTCGACGTGACCAGCGGGGCCAGCATCGTCGCCTGCTTCGACGAACTCGAGCGCTCGGCGGGCGGCGCTGCCGACATCGTGGTCAACAACGCGGGCGTCACCGTCACCAAGTCGCTGCTGCAGCACACCGAGGAGGACTGGGACGCCGTCGTCGGCACCAATCTCAAGGGCGGCTGGATGGTTGCGCAGGAAGCGGCACGCCGGATGGTCGCCGCGAAAAAGGGCGGCAGCATCATCAACATTGCGTCGATCCTCGGCGAGCGGGTGGCGGGGGGCGTGGCGCCCTATGCAATCTCCAAGGCCGGCGTGGTGCAGGCCACCAAGGCGATGGCGCTCGAACTGGCGCGCTATGACATCCGGGTGAACGCCCTCTTGCCGGGCTATGTCGTCACCGATCTGAATCGCGAATTCCTCCAGAGCGAGGCCGGCGAGAAGCTGCGCTCGCGCATCCCGACGCGCCGCTTCGGCCAGCTCGAACACCTGGACGGGCCACTCCTGCTGCTGGCAAGCCAGGCAGGCCGACACATGACCGGCGCGGTACTCGCGGTCGATGGCGGGCACCTGGTCAGCTCGCTGTGAACAACGAACAAGGAACATCCATGCCCGACAAGGACCACGAGCCACGCGACGAATCCGGCGTGCTCTTCGGATGGTGGCGCGACCAGATCGCGAACCTGGCCGGCGTCGCAATACCCAAGGTCTCTGCGGCCGCCGACGATTCTGGCGGACTGCCGTTTCCGGTCGGGCAGGTGGCGCAGGCCCTGCAACTGACCCAGCAATTGATCGGCCCGCTCTATCAAGGCTACTTCCAGGCGCTGCTGGCCAACCCGAATCCCGGCGAGGCGTTCATTTCGCTGCAGGACATGTTGCGCAAGCAGATGCAGGGTGTCTCGGATGCGTTGGGTGCCATGGCGCCCGGCTTGGGATCGGTCCAGACGGTGATGTCGGACGGCTGGGGCTTGATGACGGCACCGATGGCGGTGTTCGGCCAGGCGCTGGCGCCGCTGTCGCTCAACCTGGAGCGTGCCTATGGTGGACTGTCCGATGCCTTCGGACTCGCACCGTCGCGCGAAATGCAGGGCGCGGTGCGTGAACTGGCGGCAGCCTCTGTCGGCAAGCAGCAGGCGCAGGCGCAATACATGAGCATTGTTGTCGGCGCGATGGCCAAGGGGAACGACCTGCTTCTCGCGGACCTCAAGTCGATGGGCGAGCGCGGTGAATCCGTCGACTCGCTGTTGAAGCTGGTGCGCCTGTGGGCCCGCTCGCTCGATCAGGCGATGCATGGCGCGATGCAGGCGCCCGATGCGCTCGAGGCCTCCGCGCAACTGGTGCGGGCCCGCTCCCGCGCACGGCTGCAGAAGCAGCGCATCGTCGCGATCGCCAGCGAAGCGCTGAACATCCCGACGCGCGCGGAGGTCGACGACGCCTACCGCGAGATACAGGAACTGAAGCGGCAGGTGCGCCGCCTGCGCAAGCCGGTGCAAGCGACGGAGGCGCCCGCTGTGCTCCAGGCACCCGGCCTCACCGCGCTTGCTGATTCGAAACCGAAGCCGAAGCCGAAGCCGAAGCCGAAGCCGGCGGCCAAGCGCCTGCGGTCTCCCCCCGCTGCTGCAAAGCGCACCAAGTCGACGAAGGGCAAAGCATGACCGATTCGAAAGCCGCAACGTTGCCGATCCGCATCACCCCGGATGGCGTGATGCGCGAGCTGCAACGCGTCACCGAGAACATCACGCGCGGTAGCCAGCGCCTGGCGTCCTACACCGAAGAGCAGTTGGCCATTGCGACAACGCCGAAGGATGAGGTCTGGCGGCAAGACACGGTGCGGCTCTACCGCTACCGGCCCGTGGTCGACAAGCCGATGGGCGTGCCGATCCTGCTGGCGTACGCGCTGGTTGGCCGCTACCAGATGATCGACCTGGAGCCGGATCGCTCTTTCGTGCGCAAGCTGCTCGCGGAAGGCCTGGATGTCTACGTCGTCGACTGGGGTCATCCCACGCGCGCCCAACGCTGGCTCACGATCGATGACTACGTTTCGGGCTACCTGGACGATTGCGTCGACGTGATCCGCGAGCGCCACGGCGTCGACCAGATCAACCTGCTGGGTGTCTGCCAGGGCGGTGTCTTCTGCACCTGCTATGCGGCGCTGTTTCCGGAAAAGATCAAGAACCTCGTCATCACGGTGACGCCGCTCGACTTCCATGGCGACAAGGACCTGCCGCCCGAACCGGGTTCAGGCTACATGAACCTGTGGGCACGCGCGCTGGCGCCGGAAGACATCGACTTGATGGTCGAGACGATGGGCGTGGCGCCGGGTGCTGCCGTGGGCTTCTCGTTCCTGATGATGAGTCCGGTGCTCAACGTCACCAAGTACACGACCGAGCTCGTGGACATCCTGGACGACGACGCCAAGATGCTGGGTTTCCTGCACATGGAGCGCTGGATTGCCGACCGGCCTGGCCACCCCGGCGAAGTCTTGCGCCAGTGGTTCAAGGACCTCTATCAGGAGAACAGGCTGGTGAAGAACGAACTGATGCTGGGCGGCCGGCGCGTGGACCTGAATCGGATCCGGATGCCGGTGCTCAACGTCTACGCGCAAGGCGATGTGGTCGTGCCGACGTGTTGCTCGAGCGGCATGGGGGACAAGTTCGGCACCGACGACTACAGCGAGCTGTCGGTGCCGGGCGGCCACATCGGCACCTTCGTGGGCGGCAAGGCTCAGAAGGTGCTGGCGCCTTCCATTGCGAAGTGGCTCAAGGAGCGCAATGAGGGTGCGGGTGGGAACGCATGACGACAGAGCTCAACATCGGCCAGCTTCCATCCGAGCGCAGTCAACGCATCGCAAGGCGCGTCGAAGCCTTTGTTCGCGATGTCGTCATTCCGTACGAAAGCGATCCGCGCTGCGGGGCCCACGGCCCCAGCGAGGAACTGGTTCGCGAGCTGCGCGGCAAGGCACGCGAGGCGGGGGTGCTGACGCCGCACATCCTCGATGGCGGCGATCACCTGTCCCAACTGGAGACGGCGCACGTGCTGAGGCTCAGCGGTCTCTCGCCGCTCGGGCCGGTCGCCGTGAACACCGCCGCGCCCGACGAGGGCAACATGTTCCTGCTCGGAAAGGTCGCATCGGCCAGCCAGAAGGAGCGCTTCCTTTCGAAGCTGGTTTCGGGCGAGGCCAGGTCGGCGTTCTTCATGACGGAGCCGGCCGAGGAAGGCGGCGCCGGCTCGGACCCTTCGATGCTCCGGACGACCGCGGTGCGCGATTCGGGCGGCTGGCTGATCAACGGCCGCAAGGCCTTCATCACCGGCGCCGTGGGAGCGTCGGTGGGCATCGTCATGGCGCGCACCAGCACCGGCGAGAAGACGACCGCGACGATGTTCCTGGTCGACCTGCCCGATCCTGCGATTCGCGTCGAACGGGTGCTCGACACCATCGACAGTTCGATGCCGGGCGGGCATTCGGTGGTGCTCGTCGACGGACTGCGGGTCCCTGACGACCAGGTGCTCGGCCAGGTGGACGAAGGCTTCCGCTATGCGCAGATCCGGCTCTCGCCCGCACGCTTGTCGCACTGCATGCGCTGGCTGGGCGCGGCAGTCCGGTCGCAGGAAATTGCCACGGCCTATGCCGTGCGCCGCAAGGCCTTCGGCAAGCTGCTCATCGACCACGAGGGCGTGGGCTTCATGCTGGCGGAAAACCTCATCGACCTGAAGCAGGCCGAGTTGATGATCGACTGGTGCGCAACCGTGCTGGACTCCGGCTCGCTCGGCACGACCGAGAGCTCGATGACGAAGGTCGCCGTGTCGGACCTGCTGTTCAGGATCGCGGACCGGTGCGTCCAGGTGATGGGCGGGACCGGTGTGACGCGCGACACCATCGTGGAGCAGGTGTTCCGCGAAGTCCGCGCCTTTCGCATCTACGACGGCCCGACCGAGGTCCACAAATGGTCGTTGGCGAAAAAGATCAAGCGCGATGCGCTAGGCAAGGGAAACGCATGAGTGAAGACAACGCAATGGCCGTCGCGCCCGCGGCCCCCGCGCAGCAGGAGCTCTCCGGGGAAAACCTGGCGCGCTGGATGAAGGCGAACGTCGATGGCTTCGCCGGACCGATCCAGGCCGAACGCTTTGCCGGCGGCCAGTCGAATCCGACGTATCGGCTCACGACGCCAACGCGCTCCTATGTGTTGCGGCGCAAGCCGGCGGGCGTATTGCTGAAGGGCGCGCATGCGGTCGAGCGCGAGGCCTGCGTCATGGGCGCCTTGCATGGCGCGGGCTTTCCGGTGCCCCGGATCCATGGCCTGTGCATGGACGAGAGCGTGATCGGCAGCTGGTTCTACGTCATGGAGATGATGGAGGGACGGATCTTCTGGGATGCGACGCTTTCGATGATTCCGGCCGCCGAGCGCGGTGCGTACTTCGATGCGATGAACGCGACCCTGGCGCAATTGCATTGCGTCGACTACCAGTCCATCGGCCTCGGCGACTTTGGCCGTCCCGGCGCGTATGTCGAGCGCCAGGTGCGGCGCTGGTCGAAGCAGTACTTCGAGGACGAGGCGGCGGGCCGCAACGCGCACATGGACCTTCTCGTCGACTGGTTGCCGAGGAATATCCCGGCCGGCGACGAGACCTCGATCGTCCACGGCGACTACCGCATCGACAACCTGATGTTCCACCCGACCGAGCCGCGCGTCATCGCCGTGCTGGACTGGGAGCTTTCCACGCTGGGCCATCCGCTGGCCGACTTCGCTTATCACGCGATGATGTACCGCATGCCGCCGGACATCCTGGGCGGCATCATGGGCGTGGACCTTGCGGCTTCCTGCCTGCCGGACGAGGCGGCCTACGTGCGGTCCTACTGCCAGCGAACCGGTCGCCAGGACGTAGCCGACCTCGACTACTACGTCGCGTTCAACATGTTTCGATTCGCGGCGATCCTGCACGGCATCCGCGGGCGGGTGATTCGCGGCACCGCGGCCAGCGCCGAGGGGGCGGCGCTGGCGTCGCGCTTCGAGCGCGTGGCCGAACTGGCCTGGGGGCAGGCGCAGAAGTGAAACACCCCCGAAGCGCCTGCGGCGCCTCCCCCTCGAGGGGGCGCACCCAGCGGCCCGGCAAAGCCGGTTCCGCGGGTGAAACGAAACACCCCCGAAGCGCCTGCGGCGCCTCCCCCTCGAGGGGGCGATACCAGCGGCCCGGCGAAGCCGGTTCCGCGGTATCCCTGGTGGGAGTCAAACACCCCCGATGCGCCTGCAGCGCTTCCCCCGCCCCAAGGGTGCGCACCCGGCGGCCCGCCAAAGCCGGTTCCGCGGGTGCCCACGAACAGACTCGCCGTGCTCGTCCTGGGTTCATGCGTTGCGGGTCTGGGGATGGCGTGGCGGAAAACTGATGTGAGCTGTCAACTCCCGCCGGCGGCGGCCTCCGACATCTTCGCCAGCGCATCGTCGATCGTGAAGGTGTTGGGCTTCTGGATTGGCGGGAAGTCCTTGAAGGTGGCCGCGAACTGGTCCGCAATCGTGTAGGCGCCGTACAGGATGTACGCGTGGTGGAGGAACCATTCGTAGTAGCTGTTGGACGTGATGTCCGCGCGTTCGAACGGGTCGGTGCGCAGGTTGAAGATCTTGGGCAGCCGCAGTGCGACGAACGGCTCGCCCCAGATCCGCATCGTGCCCATCACGCGCTGCTCCATGAAGACGACCTTCCAGTTGTCGTACCGTATCCCCAGCACGTCGCCGTCGTCGCTGATGTAGACGAAGAGCTTGCGCGGGCTTTCCTTTTCCTGGCCCGTCAGGTAGGGGACCAGGTTGATGCCGTCGATGTGGTTCTTGTACGTTCGCCCGATCGCCTTGATGCCATTCTTCGCCTTCTTGACCACGTCCGGCTCGCCGGCCATCGCGAGGAAGGTGGGCAGCCAATCGTGATGCTGCACGATGCCGTTCGACACGGTGCCCGGGGCAATCCTGCCGGGCCAGCGCACCACCATCGGAACGCGGAAGGCGCCTTCCCAGTTGCTGTTCTTCTCGCTGCGGAACGGCGTCATCGCGCCGTCGGGCCAACTGTTCATGTGCGGGCCGTTGTCCGTCGAGTACATGACGAAGGTGTTTTCGCTGATGCCGAGCTCGTCGAGGTAGTCGAGCATCTGGCCCACGTTCTTGTCGTGGTCGATCATCGTGTCGTGGTAGGGCGACTGCCAGCGACCGGCCTGGCCCAGGCTTTCCTTCTTGGTATGTGTGAACAGGTGCATGTGCGTGAAGTTGAGCCATACGAAGAAGGGCTTGCCGTCCTTGTGCTGGCGGCCGATGAAGTCCTTGGCAGCGTCGACGAACTCGTCATCGCAGGTCTCCATGCGCTTCGTGCTCAGCGGACCCGTGTCCTCGATCTTCTGCTTGCCGACGCGGCCCCAGCGCGGCTGTTCGGTGGAGTCGTCCTTGCCAGTGGCCCAGGAGTGGATCACGCCGCGCGGGCCGACCTTCTTCCTGAAGTCCGGAAAATCCTTCTCCGGGTAGTAGTCGTACATCTCCGGCTCTTCCTCGGCGTTCAGGTGGTAGAGGTTGCCGAAGAACTCGTCGAAGCCATGGTTGGTGGGCAGGTGCTCGTTGCGGTCGCCGAGGTGGTTCTTGCCGAACTGGCCGGTGGCATAGCCCTGGTTCTTGAGCAGAGCCGCGATGGTCACGATCTTGGTGTTCATGCCGATCGGCGCGCCGGGGATGCCGACCTTCGAAAGCCCGGTGCGGTAGACGCTTTGCCCGGTGATGAACGAAGAGCGCCCGGCAGTGCAGGACTGTTCGCCGTAGCTGTCGGTGAACTTCAGCCCTTCCTTCGCGATGCGGTCGATGTTGGGCGTGCGGTACCCCATCAGGCCATCGGAATAGCAACTCAGGTTGGTGATGCCGATGTCGTCGCCCCAGATCACGAGGATGTTGGGTTGCTTCGTTGCAGCTGCACTTTTTGCCTTTGCCATGCGTACTCCTTTTCGGGTAGGGATGAAAAGCGCCCGCAGCCGCATGAGCCTGAGGGTGCCGGGCTGCGGATCATCCGGCAGGGACCGATCGGGCGCAAGCGGCTTCGTGTAGGCGCGAGCGCCGTGATGACCGCACGCCCTCTGCGCAGCCCGGCAGGAAGTCGACAGTGTTCCGTCTATACGGCGGTGAAACCACCGTCGACCGTGTGCGCAAGCCCTGTCACGAACGATGCATCGCTCGAACACAGCCACAGCACTACCGTGGCCACTTCGTCCGGCTCGCCGATGCGCCCCATGGGATGCATGGCTGCCATGCGCGCAGGAACGTCGGGATCGATTTTTGCCCATCGCTCGGACATCGGGGTGCGGATCACGCCGGGGCATATGGCATTGATGCGGATGTTCTGCTTGGCGAATTCAGCCGCCGTGGATTTCGTGAGGCCCAGCACGGCGTGCTTGGAAGCGGCATAGGTGGCCAGCCGGGGGGCGCCCTTCAGGCCGGCGACCGACGCGGTATTGACGATGGCACCGCCGCCTTGCGCCTCCATCTGTTTCAGTTCATGTTTGAGGCATAGCCAGACGCCCTTGACGTTGACGCCCAGGATGCGGTCGAACACCGATTCGTCGCATTCCGTGATGCGCGAGGTTTCGATCTCGATGCCGGCGTTGTTGAAGGCACAGTCGAGCCGCCCGTACGCGGCGACTGTCGCGGCGACCATGGCCGCGACATCGGCTTCACGGGTGACGTCGACCTGGAGGAACATCGCCTCGCGGCCCTGCGCGCGCGCCAGCGACGCCGTTTCCTCACCCGCGGGGCCGCCGATGTCGGTCAACATCAGGCGCGCGCCGGCCTTGGCGAAGGCCAGCGCCGTGGCGCGGCCGATGCCGCCGCCCGCGCCGGTGATGAGGACGACCTTGCCCGTGAAATCGTGTGTCATGGTTGTCTCCGATTCCCTGCCTGTGAGATTGATTCATTGTCGGGCGCGCTACGCGCACAGCCAAGAAGGCCCCGGTTTACACTTGATCACATTCGATCGGCCGCAAGTCGGTCTCCACCGCTGTCTCAATGGTCGGTCAACGAAGTGGCTCCGAGCGGACCTGGCTCGATACTACGTGGCACCAGGCGATTTGCAGCAAACAACGCGATTGCAATGACGTTGCAGCATCCGGCAGACGAACTCGTGAGCGCCGCCCGGCCGCCCGAAGGCGCTCGCACCGCAGTGCGCAGCACGGAGGTCATGGCCACCGCCCGGCCGCCCGAAGGCGCTCGCACCGCAGTGCGCAGCACGGAGGTCATGGCCACCGCCCGGCCGCCCGAAGGCGCTCGCACCGCAGTGCATTGCACGGAGGTTTTTCGATGAGCAACGTTCGGGAGTGGCTCGACAAGCATCGCTTGACGGCCATTGCGGAGATCCTCGAGCGCGAGCAGATCGACTGGGAGGCGCTGATGGTTCTTTCGGCAGCCGACCTGAAGGATCTCGGTCTTCCGATCGGATTGCGCGCGAAGTTCTCGGCGGCCCTGCGGTTGCTTCGAGGGGTCGACCCCGCCGCCGATTCCTTGCTGGATACGCCGCCGGATCCCGCCGACGCGACGGTGGACGAAGGTGAGCGCCGCCAGCTGACCGCGCTGTTTTGCGACATGGTCGGCTTCACCGAGCTCGCGAACCGCGTCGATCCGGAAGTGCTGCAGCGGATCGTGCGCAGCTACGAGGATGCCTGCGCGGTGTGCATCGCGCGCTACGAGGGATACGTGTTCCAGCGCCTGGGCGACGGCATCGTGGCTTTCTTCGGCTATCCGCTCGCGCATGAAGGCGAGGCTGAACGGGCCATTCATGCCGGGCTGGAAATCGTCGAGACCCTGTCCCAACTGGAGATCGCAGAGGTCGGGCACCTCGAAGTTCGCATCGGAATTGCGACCGGCGTGGTCGTGGTGTCGTCGGCGGGCAAGGTCGCGGTCGGGGAGACGATGAACCTGGCGTCCCGGCTGCAAGCCATTGCCGAGCCCGGCAACGTCGTGGTGAGCGAGCGAGTGCACCGGCTGGCCGGGGGCAGCTTCGAATACGAGGATTGCGGCAAGCAGACCCTGAAGGGCATTGGCCAACCCGTTCGTGTCTATTGCATCAAGGGGGTCAGGAGGGCGGTGAGCCGCTTCGAGGCTGCCACCCAGGAGGGCGGCCTGACGCCGTTGATCGGCCGTGAGCAGGAGATCGACCTGCTGCTGGAGCGCTGGTCGCTCGCGCAGGAGGGCAAAGGCCAGGTGGTGGTGCTGTCCGGCGAGCCGGGCATTGGCAAGAGCCGCATCCTGAACGCGCTTCGGGAGCGGGTTGAAAGCCAGGGCGCCAAGTCGTTGCCTTTCCAATGCTCGCCCTACCACGTCAACAGCGCCTTCTGGCCCAGCACCAACAACTTCGAGCGGGGGCTGAAGTTCGCGCGCGACGAGTCGCCCGGATCCAAGCTCGACAAGCTCGAAAAGTTGATCGTCGGCGGTTACGGACGGCCGCTGGCGGACGTCGGCTACATCGCCTCCATGATGTCCATCCCTTGCGACGAGCGTTACGGGATGAGCGGCATGACATCGCAGAAGCGCAAGCAGGAGACGCTGCGCGCGCTGGTCGATCTCACCGAGACCGCGGCGCGCAAGCATCCGAGCGTGCTGCTGTTCGAGGACGTGCACTGGGCCGACCCGACCTCGCTGGAAGTGGTCGACCTGTTGATCGATCGGGTCCGCACCATACCGTTGCTCATTGTTCTTACCCACCGTCCGGAGTTCAGGTCGCGCTGGTCCGAGCAGGGCCACGTCATCGCGCTGAACCTGTCCAGGCTGACCGAGGCACAGGGCGCGGCGATGGTGTCCGGACTCGCGGGCGGCAAGGCGCTGCCCCCGGGGCTGCTCAAGCAGATACTTGCCAAGACCGACGGTGTGCCGTTGTTCGTGGAGGAGCTGACCAAGGCCATTCTCGAATCGGGCGAGCTGATAGAGGAAGCGGATCGCTACGAGTACCGGGGGGCGACGGATGGCATCACCATTCCGGCCACGCTGCGGGATTCGCTGATGGCGCGGCTGGATCGCCTGAACCCCGTGAAGGTCATCGCGCAGATCGGTGCGGCGTTCGGGCGCGTATTCAGCTACGAACTGATCGCTGCGGTGGCGCCGATGTCGCAAGAACAACTCGACGAGTCGCTCGCACAGTTGATCGAGTCGGGCCTGGCGTCGCGCAGGGGCGCGCCGCCCGAGGCGACCTACACGTTCAAGCATGCGCTGGTCCAGGACGTGGCCTACGACTCGCTGCTCAGAAGCCGGCGGCAGGAACTGCACGCGAAGATCGCCCGCGCGATAGAGGAACACTTCGCGAACATCAAGGTCACCGAGCCCGAGGTGCTCGCCCACCACCTCACCGCGGCGGGCCTCATCACGGCAGCCATTCCGCTGTGGCAAAGCGCGGGCGAACTGGCGTTGAAGCGCATGGCGCTGATCGAGGCCATCTCGCATCTCAACCAGGGCCTGAAGCTGGTTGCCACGCTGCCGGGCTCCGTCGAGCACGAAAGACGCGAACTCGCCCTGCGGCGAGCGCTCGGGGTCTCCTGGATGGCTGCCAAGGGCTGGCCGGCACCCGAGGCACGGGAGAGCCTCCTGCCTGCGCTGAAACTGGTGGACTCCGCCGCATCGGGGCGTGACGTGCTGCCGGTCTACTGGGGCCTTTTTGCGAACACCTTGAGCCAGGGACGCGTCGCGGAATCGGTGAAGTGGGCCGAGCAGTTGCTCGCCATGGGCAAGGAGAACGGTGACACCGACATCCTGGTCACGGGACACCTGATGATGAGCGTTTCGACGTTCTGGCTGGGCGACTTGCTGACCTGCCGGGCGCACACCGACGAGGTGACGAGAATCTACGACCCGGTCAAGCACCGCCATATCGCGGACGAGATCAACCATGATCCCTACACCGGCGCCGGCGTCTATCGGGCGCAGGTGACCTGGATGCTCGGGTTCCCGGACCGCGCCGTCGCGGAGTGCGATGCCAAGGACGCACATGCGCGCTCCCGTGGCCATGTCTTCGATTGGGGATTTGCATTGTGCGCCGGTGCCGACGTCTTCGAGTACCGCGGCGAACCCGCCGCACAACGGGCGCGCATTCGGGAATGCGAGCGGCTCGGACGGGAGAACAGCCTCACGGTGCTATGGCAGGTGATGGCGCCGCTGCGTAATGGGGCCTCGCTGATACGCGCCGGAAGAGCGGCCGAGGGCGTGCACCTGATGCAATCGGGCCTTGCCATGCGTGAAGCCGGCGGCGGCTACGGCGGAAGCAATCCTTACCTCAAGGCGCTGCTGGCCGAAGGCATGGCCATGGAAGGCGATATCCCGGGCGCATTGGCCGTCATCGAAAGCCAGATCGAACAGGTCGAACGGCCGGGCTGGGGTGAGCGCTGCCACTACGCAGAGATCCGGCGCCTGGAAGGCTGGCTGCACGAACTGCGCGGTGACGCGGAAGCGGCCGAAGCGAGCTACCGTCTCTCGCTGGAGTGGGCTCGGGTGCAAAAGGCCCGTTCCTGGGAACTGCGCACCGCGACCAGCCTCGCGAAGATGCTGCAACAGCAGGGCAGGGCGACCGAGGCGCGGGCGCTTCTGGCGCCGGTATTCGAGTGGTTCACGGAAGGCTTCGAAACGCGGGACCTGAGGCAGGCGCGCGAGGTGATGGAGTCGCTTGCGGCGCGGCACGGAAAGTGACCCGGAAAGTGACCGGGGAAATGACCTGGAGAGTCTCAAGGAAGATATCCTCCTGTTCATCGACCATTCATCTTCGCAGTCGGAAACCACATGCGATCGCTACTGGGCGGGCACAGCAAGACAATAGTCGTCGCAGCTGTCTGCATCGCCTCGTCGGCCATCGCCTGCGCACAGGAGATATCGTTCCTTGCGGGGCCGCTCGCAAGCGCCGGCGAGCACTCCTATTCGTGGCAGGGCACCTATCGATCGGGCCTCGGTCCTTACGCCGCCTGGAGCCTTTCATGGCTCAACGAAGGCCACATCACCGACCATCATCGCGATGGGCAGACGCTGCAGGCCTGGGCGCGCCTGCCGCTTCTGGACAACCGGCTGGAGCTGTCGGCGGGCGCAGGCCCTTACCTGTATTTCGATACTTTCACCGGCCGAGCCGATCGTTCCTATGCGAACGCCCACGGCTGGGGCCTCGTCGTGAGCCTGCGCGCGGCCTACTACTTCGGCAACCGCTGGATCGCGCAGATGCAGCTGAATCGCGTGAACGTCAACGGGGGGCCGAACACGACGGCGCTGCTGTTCGGCGTGGGCTATCAGTTGGACGCGCCGGACCAGCCTGGGCCGCGCGACCGTCCTCTGGCGCGATCGTCGAGCGTTACCGGCAACGAGCTCACCGTGATGCTCGGCGCCTCGATCGTCAACAGCGACAAGTCGGAATCATCGCCCGCCGAAACCCTTGAGTTCCGGCACGGGCTCGGCCGCCATGTGGACGTGACGGCGTCATTGCTGCATGAGCAAGGCCGGATGCAGTCGCGCCGCTACGGCGTTGCGGCGCAGGTCTGGGCCACAAGTGCCTTCTTCGGCGATCGCTTCGCACTATCCGCCGGCGTCGGGCCGTATGTCGCCGTCACGCAAAGTGAAAGCTTCCCTGCGGGTCGGACGGGCGACGGGCGCGTGTCAGGACTTGTCTCGATCTCGGCAAGCTACAAGTTCGGTGACAGGTGGCTGGCGCGCGTGACGTGGAACCGCTTTGCGACGCGCCATGACCGTGATGCGGACGTGATCCAGGCGGGGGTCGGGGTTCGGTTCTAGCGGGGCAGACTCATCGTCCGCCGTTCGATCCGATCCACCGAAGCGCACTGATGCTCGGCAAGAAGGTATACGCACCGCCACGCGTGCGAACGAAGCGCGGCACGCCACGCAAACGGATCGATCCCTTGGCGGTAGGCAGGTCGAACCAGCTCGCATCTTCCTGGTTGGCACCGAGCACCGGATCGTTGGATCCGGTGATGCGCGGGTCTTGCAGTCCGAGATTGATCCAGTCGTACTGCATGGCCTCGTATTGGGCAGAGAGGTCGGCGCAGATGAAGTTGCCCAGCAGGCCGCGCTCGATCCCATCGGGCCCTGGCGGATGGCTCGGGTCGAACGGGGGGCCATAGGGTATGCCCCGCCGCACCAGGCGACGCGTGTGGTTGGCGACCCGTTGCACGATCTTTGAGCCGCGCGGGTTGGCACGGCGGGTGTGCGAGCCCAACGGGCACTTCAACCCGGCGCCGTCGTCGACGTAGTCGTAGTCGGTGTCGGACACTGGCGGATTGGGGAAAGGATCGCGTGGTGACAGTCCCAGGGGCGTGCCGGAGCGCCACCGGCCCATCAGCTTGGCAGCGACGACCTCGCGCATCGCCGCCAACTGCTTCGATCGGGAACCATAGCCCTGCTCGGTGCCGGTGGGGAGCAACTCGCCAGCCAAGGGACTGTCGAGGAGTTGCCCGGCCGCGCGGTCGAGGAATTTCTCGAAACCGGGCACATCCTGCTCAAGCACTCGAAATGCATTGAATGCGCCGTTGAGGCCGAGCACTGGCGGGTTGGGCAAGGCCCATGTCAACTGCTCGAGCGCAGTGGGATAACCGAGGAGCACGGTCCCGAGTGGCGCGGTCGGTTGATCGTCGTACTTGCCGGGCGGGCTGATGTTCGCGAATCGCGGCTGCGAGATGTTGTCGCGGTAGCCGAAGTGCACTTCGTCGCCATTGAAAAAGGCGCCCTCGTTGCGGCCGCGGATCTTGAATGCGCGGCCCGCCAGGCCCGACATCATGACGTTTTCGAATGCATCGAGAAGCGCCGCGGTGTTCGCATGCAGCGAGATGATCAAGTGAACCGCATCGCTGGATTGAAACCACGGCTGCCAGTGCGCCGGCGCGGAGTCGCCCCAATCGCCGACCTTGGTTGCACGCGCCGCCATTCCTTCCCGGTATGCCTCGGGGAGCGAACGCGTGGTGGACTCGGGAATTCCGAGTGCCTGCATCCCGGCGAAGGTGATGCCCAGGTTGAAACACACGTCCGGCGGTTGCTCGCCCCAGTGCGCGGCGTCCGTGATCGAAGGTGCAAGCGAACGGTCCGGGCCTGCCGTTGCGCCGATCCATGCCCTGGCCTGGGCCGCGTCGGTGACCTGGGCGACCAGATGGCGCACCATCGACTTGCGGTAGCCGCGCAGGATGTTGCCCTGCACGTCCGCCAGGTCGACCGTGGCGCCTGGTGCGGCGCTGCTGCTCGTCGGCGCGGCCATCACCAGCCCACTCCCAGCTTTTGCCGCACCTGCGCGACCGAGTAGCCCGGATAGGCGCGGTAGCTTCCGAGCTGGACGTTCGGGTTCTTGTCGAGCTGGAGCACCAGGTAGCGCGACAGGTCCTGCAGGTTGTCGAGGTTCGGCGCCACGACTTCGACGAGACGGCCGGGGTCGTCGGGCAACTGGAAGGCGTCGCGCTCATGAACCCATTCGATGAACGCGTCGACATGCTGCCAGCACGGCAGGGGCGGCGGGTCTTCGATCAACGAGACGACCCCGTCGAAGGCGTTGCCCAGCGTCATGATGAAGTCCCGGATGTAGGCATGGAAGTCGCCGTCGTAGAAGGAGAACATGAGCAGGTTGTTGTCGACGATCGAGAAGCGCGCCATGTGCACGGTTCCCACGTTGTCCAGCCCGCTGTAGATCTCGTCGAGGCACGAGCCGACGACCATGGCGGCCTGGGCGCGGCCGATGGCGGTCTTGTTCTTCAACGGCATCACGAGGTTCATCGTGCGCATCACGTTGTCGGTGGGCTGAGGGCTGTCGCGGGGGCCGCCGGGGGCGATGGTGGTGGGCTGGAGCCACGACCAGACGCGGATCAGGATTCTTTGCAGCAGTTGCTTCAGCCAGTCGATGACGGCGCTCATCAGATAACCTCCGCGCTTCGCACTGCGGTGCGAGCGCCTGCTGCCGGGCGGGCGGCGCTCCGGAAGACCTCCGTGCTTCGCACTGCGGCGCGAGCTTGCCTCGGGCGGCCAGGCGCGGCGCTCATCGGGCGCTCCCGCTGCCGGCGTGCAAAGGACAACCGATGCCGCTGCGCTCCTTGCATCCAAGCTGGTAGATCTCGCCGCGCGCGCGGAGGATCTGGTCGCTGGACGCTTCGATGCCCGGTGGCAGCCGCATCGGATTGAAGCTGAGCCGCTCCACGTCCACGTCGCGCTCCTGTGCGAGTTGCTCGATATGGAGCGTGCCCATGTTGACGGTCTGGCGCGTCACCGGCCAGGTCATGGACGGATCGTCCAATGCGTCGCCCGCGTCGCCGATCATCATCTTGAGCGTGAACTGGGCGGCGGCCTGCGCCAGCCGGGTCTGCATCTCGGCGGTCAGGAACGTGGTGGACTTGGCGGGCAGCTCATCGGCCGGGACCGGGAAGACACCGTCTACCGGCTGCCATGAAAAGCGCACGGGTCGACGCACGTCGTCCGGGCCGACGGCCATGAAGGTGTGCACGGCATGGTACGCAGTGCGCGCCCAGCTCACCGGCACCTGCAAGAGGCCGCCTTCGATGGTGAAGGCGCGGGCGAAGTCGTGCGAGCCGGCGTACTGAGCCAGGCCCGGTCCGCCGCTGATCGTCACGCCGGCCGGCATCGGCGGCAAGGGGTTTCGCAGCATCAGCGGGTCGAGGATGGTCCGGCGGAACCATGACTCGGGCTGCACGGGTTTCGGAACGAAGGCTTTCGAGACGCCCAGGAAATCCTCCCGGGTCCTGGCGCCGAAGACGTTCATCGTCATCGACAGCAGGTCGTGGTCGGTGTCGTTCGCGTAGTGGAACTTGACCGCGAGCCCGCGGGTATCGGGTCGCTCGTCATGGCGTGCGGGATCGGAGGAGCCGTTCGAAAAGCGGGCGGTGACCGGGACGGCGCTGCCCTGGAAATGCTCGGCGATGCAGAAATCCCGGGCGACGTCGGACGCCACGAAGTGCCCCACGACACCCAGGCCATGCGTGTGCGCCCAGCGCGTGTTCGCTACATGTCCGGGGGCGTCTTCCTTGAACGCGTCCAGCATTTGCGCCGCGGTGATTTCGTGATCCATGCGTAAGGGCTCCAACGAGAGCCGCAGGCTATCACGCAAGGCTAACTTTTGGTTGCAGTTTGTTCGCTTCGGAGGCGAAGGTTTGCGCGCATGTCCTTCGCAGTGGTTTGTCATTTCGGGGCTCCGTGCTTACAGTGGCGGGACCATGGACCTGACACAACACAGCCTCCAGACCTTGTTCGCGCAGCTCGGCTTGCCCAGCGCAACCTCGGCGGACATCGAGCGATTCGTCGCCGCGCATCGGCCGCTCGCGGCGGATGTCGAGTTGGCCGATGCGGCGTTCTGGACGCCGGGCCAGGCGCAGTTTCTTCGCGAGGAGATCAGCGAGGATGCTGATTGGGCGGAAGTGGTCGACCAGCTCAACGTCATGCTTCGCGCGTAGTGACCCGGCGCTTTCTGCGCATTGCAGTCATCCTGCTGGCCGTTGTCGGCCTGCTGGTCGTTGCGGCGCTGATCGCCTTGCGGCAAGCCTACCCGCCCTCGCGCCTGGCGACGATGCTGGCAGCGCATGTCAGTGCAATCACCGGGCGTGCGCTGCACATCGACGGCGAGCTGAAGTTCAGGCTGTGGCCGGCCATTGCCATCGAGGCCAACGACATCTCGCTGGCCAATGCGGATTGGGGTTCGTCGCCGCAAATGGTCCATGCCGGGCACGTCGCCTTCGAGCTGTCGCTGCAGGATCTGCTGCATCGCGAACTGCGAATCCTGAGCGTGGACGTGAAAGGGCTGGACCTCAACCTCGAATCCGACGGCCATGGCCGCTTCAACTGGCAACTGCCGCACGAGAAGCCCGCGGCGGCGCACAAGGAAGGCTCTTCCCTGGATGCGCTCGAGCATTTCGTCGTCTCTGACGCGCGGGTGCGCTACGCCATCAGCGGCAGGAGCAGCGACACCCGGCAACTCGACATCGATGCCTTCCGCCTGGCCGTGCAGGGCGATGGCAACGCGGTCGACGCCGCCATCACGCTCGGCAAGCAGTTGTGGAAGATCGAAGGCCGGACCGGGCCGATCGCCAGCCTGGTCGGCGGTTCGGACGCATGGCCCATCGAATTGAAGTTCAGCACCGATGGCGCGTGGCTTTCCGCCCAGGGCACGCTGGGCCACGGCACGAGTGCGGACACGTTCGAGGGCAAGGTGTCGTTGCGCATCACGTCTGGCGCGGCCCTTCCGCGTTTTGCGTCCGCCGCGGCAGGCCTGCCGATGCCGGTGGAGGTGAATGCGGCCCTGAGCCTCACGCCCAGGCAACTGCTGGCCGAGTCGATGACCTTGTCCATGGCCGGGCAGCAGTTCACCGGGCGCGTGAGCGTGCAGGCCGAGCCTGCGCTGCAGGTGCAGGCGGACCTCACGGCAACGACTGTCGACCTTGCCAGGCTGCACACCAGCGCCGCGCCGGCCCTCTCGCCACCGACCGCGTCGAAGGCGCGCCCGCCCTTGTTCGGCAACGCCCCGCTGCCGTTCGAAGACCTGCCGTCCATCGATGCGAAGGTCGCCCTCAGGGTCGGCCAGTTGAACCTGCCCGGCATGCCCCCCATCTCCGCGTTCGACCTGCGCCTGGCCAACACGGCCGGCCTGCTCTCCCTGGATCCGCTGGATTTCACTTTCGGGAGCGGCCAGGTTCGCACCCGCATCAAGGTGGCGCGGCGCACCGGTGCGGCGCCGCGGGTGGACGCGCGGGTCGAAGCCAGGTCGGTGTCGGTCGAAGCGCTCGACGCCATCGGGCGCAGCACCGGCAAGCGTTTCAATGGCGGGCGCGCAAACCTCGACCTGACGCTTGCGATGGCCGGCCAGACGCCGGCAAGGCTCGCTGCATCGGCAACGGGCAACGTCTTGCTGTCCGTCAGCGGTGTCCCGCTGGCAGGCAAGGCGGCCACGCTCGACCAGGACATCGTGGCGAGCCTGCTCGAAGCGCTGCTGCCCAAGTCGACGCCGCGCGAAAACCTGATCCTCCAATGCGTCGTCGCACGCCTGCCATTGCGCAACGGTGTGGCAACGATCGACCGCTCGGTGGCGATGGAGACTGCACAGGTCGCGGTCTCGGCCAGTGGCGAAGTGAACCTTGCGCGGCAGACGATCGGACTGGCGTTCCAGCCGCAGGCCAAGAAGGGGTTGGACATCAAGGCGGCCAACCTCGTCGAACTGCTGCTGCTGACCGGCCCGCTGCAGGCGCCGGAACTCAGCATCAACCCGCTGGGTGCTGCGAAGCAGGCGGCCGATCTCGGCATCGCCGCCGCGACCGGCGGCTGGTCGCTGCTCGCGCCCGCGTTTCGTGCGTGGCGCGGCGCGTCGGTGTGCGACTTCGCTGCGTCGGGCGGCTCGGGCAAGGGTACGGCCGCATCCGGCAAGGGCCAGCAGCGCCCGTTTCGTCCGATCCGCGATTTGCTGGGCCGCTGAGTGCGGGCTCAGCCGATCCGATGTCCATGCGCTCCCGCAGCCGCACACTTGGCACCTTCTGCTCAATGCGAGACAAGACGATATGGCATGGAAACTCAGCGCGACCGAGACAGCCTTCAGGAACGAAGTGCGCGACTTCCTCGCGCGTGAGCTGACGCCGGACCTTCGCGCGGCCGGCCGGCGCTGCTCCGGCATCTTCAACGACTACGAGGACGCGATCCGCTGGCACCGCATCCTCGCGCGGCGCGGCTGGAGCACGCCGAAGTGGCCGCTCGAACATGGCGGCACCGACTGGTCGCCGATGCAGCACTACATCTTCGCCAGCGAGCTTTCCGCGGCCGACGCGCCGCGCCTGGCGCCGATGGGAACGGGCATGGTCGCGCCGGTGATCATCGCCTTCGGCACCGAGGCGCAGAAGCGCGCCTGGCTGCCCGGCATCCGATCCGGCGACGACTACTGGTGCCAGGGTTATTCCGAGCCGCAGTCAGGCTCCGACCTCGCCTCGCTGCAGTGCAAGGCGGTGCGCGACGGCGACCACTACGTGCTCAACGGCACAAAAATCTGGACCACGCACGCGCACTACGCCAACAAGATGTTCTGCCTGGTGCGCACCGCGTCGGGCGGCAAGCCGCAGCAGGGCATCAGCTTCCTGTGCTTCGACTTGAAGACGCCGGGCATCACTGTGAGGCCGATCATCAGCATCTCGGGCGACCATGAGCTGAACCAGGTGTTCTTCGACGACGTGCGGGTGCCTGCCGACAGCCTGCTTGGCGAGGAGGACCAGGGCTGGGCCGTGGCCAAGTACCTGCTGCAACACGAGCGCGGCGGCGCCTGGACGCCGATGTTGCGCGAGCGCCTTCGCCGCTTGCGTGCCGCCGCCGATGCCGTCTTCGCGCAGCGCCATCGAGACGCCACGGCGGCGGCGGACATGGCGCTGCGGCTGGCCGAACTCGACTGCGCCATCGACGCGGTCGAGGCGACGGAACTGCAGCAGCTGCGGGCGCAGGCGCGTGGCGAGCCGCCGGGCATCCGGCCCTCGATGGGCAAGGTGCTCGGCTCCGAGCTGCGCCAGCGCATCACCGAGCTGGCGGTCGAAATCGCCGGCCCCCATGCCGCCATCGACGTGCCGATGCGCGACTGTGAGCAGGGCGACATGCCGCTGCCCGAAGAGGCCGTGTTCGCCATGTCCGCCTACCTCAACGACCGCGCCGCATCCATCTATGCCGGCACCAACGAAGTGCAGCGCAACATCATTGCCGCCCACCTGCTGGCCCACTGACCGCATGAACTCGCTCACCGACCAGCAAGACACGCTCCTGATGCTGCGCGACAGCCTCGCGCGCTATCTCGACGACCGTCACAGCCTGCCGCAACGACTGCAGGCATTGGCGCACGCCGACGCTACGCCGCCGCCATTCTGGCAAGGCCTCGCACACGACCTGGACCTGCTGGGCGCGGCGCTGCCGGAGGCCCAGGGCGGCCTGGGCGGCGGCATGGTCGCGCACGCCGTGATGATGGAAACCTTGGGTGAGGCGCTGGCTGCCGAGCCCTATCTCTCGACCATCGTGATCGGCGCCGGCCTGCTGCAGCGCAACCCCGGCGCGCAGGCCGATGCGCTGAGGGCGAGCGCGATTGCGGGCCAGGCCGTCATCGCCTTCGCGCATTCCGAGCCGCAAAGCCGCCACGACCGCGGCAATGTGCAAGCGACCCTGAAGCGCGACGGCGACGGCTTCCGCCTCGACGGCCGCAAGTCGGTCGTGCGTGTCGCACCGTGGGCCAGCCACTTCATCGTCAGTGCGCGCTCCAGCGGCGGTGTGCGCAAGGAGGGCGGGATATCGCTGGTGCTGGTGCCCCGGAATGCCTCGGGCATCTGGCTGCGCCCCTATGCCACGCGTGACGGAGACCGCGCCGCCGAGATCGCCTTCGATGGCGTTCGCCTGCCGGAGGACGCCATGCTCGGCAGGGAGGGCGGCGCGCTGCCGCACATCGAGCAGGCGCTGGACGAGGCCACTCTGGCCATCTGCGCCGAAGCCACCGGCGTTATGCGCCGCCTGATGCGCGACACCCTCGACTACGTGCGACAGCGCAAGCAGTTCGGCGTTGCGATCGCGAGCTTCCAGGTGCTGCAGCACCGGCTTGCCGACATGCACATGGCCCTGGAACAGGCCGCAGCCTTGACCACGAGCGTGGCTGAAGCGCTCGACGACGAAAACATTGCCGCGAACGAACGCGCGCTTGCCGTGTCGTCGGCCAAGGTGGCCGTTGCCAGGGCTTGCAAGGCCGTGGGGCAGGGCGCGGTGCAGTTGCACGGCGGCATGGGCATGACGCAAGAGCTGGCGATCGGGCACTACATGCGCCGCGCAACCCTCATCGAAGGCCTGTTCGGCCCGGCCTCGTGGCACTTGCAGCGGGTCGCGCGGCTGCGGGCGTCGGCTGAACCTTTCATCGATAACGGAGACACACCATGACGATCGATTTCCGCCGTTCCTGGAGCGACGAGGACCTTGAGCTGTACCGCGACAACGTGGTGCGCTTCATCGAGACCGAGATGGTCCCGCACGACGAAGAGGCGCGCAAGAACGGCCATGTGGGTCACGCGATCTGGCGCAAGGCCGGCGAGCTCGGCTTGCTGTGCGCCGACATTCCCGAGGCGTACGGCGGCAGTGGCGGCGACTTCCGTCACGAGGCCGTGTTCTACGAGGAGGCGTCGCGGCGCGGGCTCAGCGGCATGGCCACGTCGGTGCACGCCATCGTGGCGCACTACTTCCTGAACCACGGCACCGAGGCGCAGAAACGCGAGTACCTGCCCCGCCTGGCCCGCGGCGAACTGGTCGGCGCCATCGCGATGACCGAGCCCGGCGCGGGCTCCGACCTGCAAGGCGTGCGCACGCGCGCCGAACGAGAGGGCGACGACTACGTCATCAATGGCTCGAAGACTTTCATCACCAACGGATTCCTGGCCGGCGTGGTGCTGCTGGTGGCGAAGACCGATCCGAAGCAGGGTGCCAAGGGCACGTCGATCCTCATCGTCGAGACCGAAGGCTGCAAGGGCTTCCGCGTCGGCCGCGTGCTCGACAAGATCGGCATGAAGGCGCAGGACACGTCAGAGCTTTTCTTCGACGACGTGCGCGTGCCGGCCGGCAACCTGCTGGGCGGCCAGGAAGGGGAGGGCTTCTTCCAGCTGATGTCCGACCTGCCGTATGAGCGCACCATCATCGGCGTGATCGCGCTGGCCACGATGGAAGGCGCCTACCAGGCCACGCTCGAATACGTGCGCGACCGCAAGGCGTTTGGCAAGCCCATTGCCGATTTCCAGAACACCAGGTTCAAGCTGGCCGAGATCGCCACGCAGATCAAGGTGGGCCGCGCTTTCATCGACCGCTGCGTGGAGGATCTGGTGGCCGGCCGGCTCGACACTGCCACTGCCTCGATGGCCAAGCTGTGGGGCTCGGAGGCGCAGGGGCGCGTTGTCGATGAGTGCCTGCAGCTGTTCGGCGGCTATGGCTTCATGAGCGAGTACCTGGTGGCGCGCATGTATGCGGATGCACGGGTGCAGCGCATCTATGGCGGGACGAGCGAGATCATGAAAGAGGTGATCTCGCGGGCGCTGTGAGATGAAGCACATCGCCGTCGTCACCACCGTTGGCAGCCGGGCCGAGGCGCAAGCGATGGCACGCGCATTGGTCGAGCGCAAGCTGGCCGCGTGCGCGCAGATATCGGAGATCGAGAGCTTCTATGCATGGGACGGAGCTGTCCAGCACGAGGGCGAGTTTCGTGTCCTTTTCAAGACCACGAGCGAGCGCTATGCGGCTGTCGAATCCGCGATTCGCGAACTGCACAGTTATGAGTTGCCTGCGATTCATGCCATTGCGCTGGAGCACATCTATGCGCCGTATGCCGAGTGGATCGAGGGCAATTCGACGGGGGCGTAGGCAGAACGCGCAGCGGTAGACCGACGCGTTGCTCCTCACGGAGAAGCGGAGCCCCCGGTTTCCCCACCGGACGAGCCTGGCAAGGCCGGGTGGGAACATGGTCATCAACTGAGATTTCGCACCGGCGTCAAACAACCTTCACGTTGATGTCGTAAAGCCCGTCGATGTGTCCCGTCATCACATCTCCCTTGACCACCGGCCCGACGTTCTCCGGTGTCCCTGAATAGATGATGTCCCCGGGGAACAACTCGTTCGACTCCGACAGCTTCGCGATCTGCTCCGCGACGTTCCAGATCATCTTCGACAGGTCGCTCGACTGCTTGACCTGCCCGTTGACCTTGAGCCAGATCGCGCCCTTGTCGAAGTGGCCGGTGCGGCTGACCGGATGCAGGTGGCTCACCACCGCCGAGCGATCGAAGGACTTGCCGATCTCCCACGGCTTCTTCTCGTTGGCCATGGCGTTCTGGAGGTCGCGCCGCGTCATGTCGAGGCCGACCGCATAGGCGTACACGCAATCGAGCGCTTTCTCGGGCGGGATGTTGCGGCCGCCCTTGTTCAGCGCGGCGACGAGTTCCACCTCGTAGTGGTAGTTCTTCGTGAGCGGTGGATAGGGGTGGTCGATGGTCGCGCCCATGGGCACCAATTGCACTGCGTCCGTCGGCTTCTGGAAGAAGAAGGGCGGCTCGCGGTTCGGATCGGAGCCGCGCTCGATCGCGTGCGCGGCGTAGTTGCGGCCGATGCAATACACACGCCGGACCGGGAAGACCTGGTCGCTGCCCATCACCGGAATGGCGGCGCCGGCCACGGCGAACATCGGCTTGCCGCCGGCACTCCCGGCGCTTGTGGCGCTCGTGGCACAGCCCGACAGCGCACCGGCCGCCATGGCGGTGCCGAGCTGCAACATGGATCTGCGATTCTTGGCTGTCATCATCAATGTCTCCTTTTCGATCGACATGGTGCGAAAGGCGCCACGTGTCGGGCGGTTGCGGCGCGCAGTATCGGCCGCGGTACGACGCGACGGCTCGCGGAGAAACCCGGAATGCAGAGCATCGCGCTCGTTTGATAAGGCCCTGGTCCCGCGGCTGTCGCCGATACATCAAGCCTTGCCCCAGCCTGGCAGGGCCGCGGCCTGCCGGATCCACGTCACCATCTGCGCCTCGTCAAGATCGTCCTCGTGGATGTCGATCCAGCGCGCGTCCTTGCCAGTGCCGCCGGAGGGCGCGGGTTGCAGCGACGCGCCCCTGAAAAAGCTCACCTTGACGTAGCGGGTGAACACGTGGAACCCCAGGAACCAGCCCCGGCCCTCGATGCCATAGAGGGGTGAGTTCCACTTCACGGCCTTGCGCACGTTGGGCACGCTGGCGACGATGAGGGCGTCGAGGTGGCGCCCGACGTCGGCTTTCCAGCCTGGCATGGCTGCGATGTAGGCCTGTACGGGGCCATCGCCGTCGGACTTCGCGATCTGGGGATTGCCACCCGAGAGCAGGGTCGGCTTCTCGCAGGATCGCGCGGATCCAGCCTTCTTGGCAGCGACGTTCGTCGACCTCGGGGGCATGCGGCTGGTCATTGCGTTTCCTCCAATGGATGCGGGGTTGGCGGGCGGCATCGCGGACGATCAAATTCGCCTGCTTGTCCTGTCCGAACGCGTAGCGCGTCGGCCGTGCCCAACGGCGGCGGACCGGGCATTGTCACCGCGCCGACCATCATCGAAGGCGGCGTACGCATCGTTGAGACGGCGGGTAACACCCGAGGATTTCATCTTGCCGCGAGCGGCTCGACACTCGCGCAGCGACTTCGCCCAACCGGATTCGGAATCGTCGATTTGAATGACCCGCGTGCGCACCTGCGTCGCTAGACTGGCGTGCCACGCCGGGTGCATGGCCGCCGGCTGTTCAGACGAAACAAGGACACCTGATGCAACTCGACTCCTCCATTGCCGCCGTCGTTACCGGCGGCGCCTCCGGCCTCGGCGCCGCCACTGCTCGCCGACTTGCCAGCCACGGCGTGAAGGTGGCGCTTTTCGATCTGAACGAAGCGCAGGGCGATGCGGTCGCGGCGGAGATCGGCGGCGTGTTCTGCAAGGTCGATGTGACTTCCGAGGAACAGGTCGATGCGGCCTTCGCGAAGGCGCGTGCGGCGCATGGCCAGGAGCGCGTGCTGGTCAACTGCGCGGGCACCGGCAACGCGGTGAAGACTGCGAGCCGCGACAAGACCACTGGCGAGATCAAGCATTTTCCCTTGGCCAACTTCGACCGCATCATCCAGATCAACCTGGTGGGCACCTTCCGCTGCATCGCCAAGTCGGCGGCCGGCATGCTCGCGCTCGACATGCTCGAAGACGGCGAACGCGGCGCCATCGTCAACACCGCATCGGTGGCGGCGCAGGATGGGCAGATGGGCCAGGCGGCCTACACCGCGTCGAAGGCCGGCATCGTCGGCATGACCTTGCCAATCGCGCGCGACCTGATGAGCGAAGGCATCCGCGTCAACACCATCCTGCCGGGCATCTTCAACACGCCGCTGCTGCAGGGCGCCCCCGAAAACGTGAAGGCCGCGCTGGCCGCATCGGTGCCGTTTCCGAAGCGGCTCGGCAAGCCCGAGGAATACGCGACGCTGGCCGAACTGATGATCACCAACGGCTATTTCAATGGCGAGAGCGTGCGCCTCGACGGCGCCATTCGCATGTCGCCGCGGTAGGGTGGAACGCCCCCGAAGCGCCCGCGGCGCGAGCGTCCGCGGGTTGGCCGGCCCGCCGCGTAGCATTGTCCGCCTCACTGCAGCTTGATCATGGACATCCAGAAACTTCCCTCCGCGCTGCTGCGCGCCATCGGGTTTACCGAACTCCTGCGCACCGACGCCGAAGTCGGCGCCGCACGGGCGCGCTTCACCGCCCGACCTGAATTCGCCCATACCAATGGCACCGTGGTGCAGGGCGGCATCATCACCACGTGGCTCGACTTCTCGATGGCCCTTGCCGTGATGTCGCGCGAGCCCGATGCGGCGCTGGCCAGCCTGGAACTCAAGGTGACGTTCCTGGAGCGCGTCGACGTGTCGACCTTCGACGTAGAGGCGCGCGTCCTGCGCTGGGGCCGCAGCGTGGTGTTCCTGGAGGCCGACCTGTTCGCGCAGGATGGCCGGCTGTGCGCGCGGGCTTCGTCGACCGGGAAGCTGGTGAGGGCGAAGGGCTGAGGAGACTCTTCCAGGCTACGCGCCGGATTTCTCCGACTGCCGCGCCAATTGGGCCCGCACATAGTCCACGTGCTGCCGCAGCGTGTAGACCCGGTCCGAGAATTCGAGCGGAAATTTCGACTGCACGATTTCCTTTTCGATATGGTCCAACTGCGCGCGCGCACTGTGCCGCTCCTGATCGTTGAGGTGGCGCGACGCCAGGTCTTGTTCCAGGAACTTCAACTCGCCATAGCGCCGATAGATCTTGCTCCGGCGCCGCCACGAGACCAGCGCCGGCAATATGCGCGCCAGGGGCACCAGGATCGCAGCCAGGGGAACGATCAACAGCAGCAGCCGCTGCACGTAGTTCGCAGCCCAGAAGGGCAGATAGCTCTGCAGGAACGGGCGGCCGTTCTTGAAGTAGCGCTCGGCTTCGGTCGACAGCGGAAAGTCGGTGGCCTTGGGACTCGGAAAATCGTCCGGCCGATTGATCAGGCTCGGCTGCTTGTGCACCTGTTGCGCGGCCTCCAGCAGCAGGTAGCTGAGGGCGGGATGCAACTCGTCGCGCACGACCAGGTTGGCAGTCGTTGCCAGCAGGTCGATGTCGCGGGGCGGCAGGTTGCGCTGCGGGTCGACCGAGCCGCGCTTGAGGACGACCGGGCGGAAGTACGGGAAGCGACGCGCCAGTCCTTCCACATGTTCGAGCGAAGCCAGGTGCATCGAACTGTCGGCCAGGAGCCGCTGCACCGCAGGTGCCTGTGGTGCCGAAATGATGATGGCCGCGTCGATCTCGTGGCGCGTGAGCATGTCGACCGCGGCCAGGCCGCCGTCATGGACGAAGGTGGTGCCATCGGCCGCAGGCTGGTTGCCGTCGGCAACCACGCCATAGACCGACAGCAGTTGCAGCGCGACCTTGTTGTTGCCGCTGCCGGGCACGCCGACGGCTGTGCGCTTGCCGGCCAGCGCGCCCAAGCCCTTCGACAAGTCGAGCGCGTGCGTGAAGATCCACACCGGCTCGTATGCGACCGTGGCCAGCGAACGCAGGGGTGTCGCGCTGGGCAGCGCGTCGTAGTCGAGCGCCAGCAGCCCGGTGCCGCCCTGCACGAAACCGACCTGCACGGCGTTGTCGTTGAGCCGCTGCAGGTTCTCGACGCCGCCACTGGAAGTGCGCAACTCAAGATCGATTCCGCTGGCCTGCAGGATCTCCTTGTAGTGCAGGCCGAAGCGGTGGTACGCACCATCCTGCACGCCCGTGCTCATGACGAGCGCGCGCGGCGGAGCGGGACTCACGAAGCGCATCACCGCCCAGATCAGCGCCGTCAAGACGACAACCAGCACACCCCACAACAGCACGCGCCGGCGATTGGACATGGCTCGCATTGAAACTCCTTCGGCGCGTAGTCTCGGCGAAGGCAATGGCAGTGTCGAGGCCGGAGGGCAGCCCTGTGCGCTGGTTCCCAGCCAGGCGCAGGCTACCGCTGCTTGCCGTCCAGATACGGCTGCGGGTTCACCGCCTCGCCTTGCTTGCGAATCTCGAAATGCAGCTTCACGCGGTCGGCGCCGCTCTTGCCCATCTCCGCGATCTGCTGGCCCTGGCGCACCACTTCGTTCTCCTTCACCAGGGCGCGGTCGATGTGCGCGTAGGCGGAGATGTAGGTTTCGTTGTGCTTGATGATGATCATGGTGCCGTAGCCGCGCAGGGCGTTGCTGACGATCACGACGCGGCCGTCGGCCGTTGCCACCACCGGGTCGCCGAGCGAGCCGGCAATGTCGATGCCCTTGTTTTGCTTGCCGTTGAAGCGGGCGATGGTTTCGCCTGCGGCGGGCCGGGCAAACGCGGGCTTGGCCACCGGCGGCGGGGGCGGTGGCGACACTGGCGGCGTGGGCACGCCGCTCGCGCCGGATGCAGTGGCGCCGCCGCTCCGCGGTGGCGGCGTGGTGGTGCAGGCGGCGAGGGCTGCAACCGTGATGGCGAGGAGTGCGCGTCGCAGCGAGGGAGATGTCAGGATGGCTGAAAAAGGCATGGCATGTTTGTACGTGTTCGTCGCGCGGCGTTCCCTGAAAAGGGGACCGCGCTGCAGCAGCGTGCAAATATAGTTGCTCGCGTCTGCCGGGCTGGCGGCGCTACCACTTATTACTTATGTGTTCCGTGCCGCAATTGGGGTTGCCGTTGCAACACTTCGGCGCGCGGCCCCGCATCGGCGATGCGGCCGGCCACCATCAGCACCACGGTGTCGAAGTGATCCAGCACGCTGAGGCGGTGAATCGACGCGATCATGCATGCGTCGGGGAACGCGGCGCCGATGCGCTCCAGCACGCGGGCCTCCGTGAGGGCGTCGAGCGCACTGGTGGGCTCGTCGAGCAGCAGCAATGAACTGCCCTGGGCCGCAAGCACCCCGCGCGCCAGGCACAGGCGCTGTCGCTGCCCGCCGGAAAGATTGAAGCCGCGCTCTGTCAGCGGCGTGTCGAGCGAGCCCTTCGTGGCCGCGAGCACCTCGTCGAAAGCGCTCGCATGCAGTGCGGCTTGCAATGCAGCCTCCTCGCATGGCGTGCCGAAAGTGAGGTTCTCCCGCACGCTGGCTTCGAACACCTCGATCTCCTGCGGGATCAGCGTGGCAAGGCCGCGCAGCGTGGCCCAGTCCTGCACATGGCCGTCGATGCGCAGGCTGCCATGCTGCGGAAGGTAGAGGCCCGCCAGCACGCGCAGCAAGGTGCTCTTGCCGCCACCGCTCGGCCCGACCAGCGCGATGCGCTCGCCGCGATGCAAGGCCAGCGCCATGTCGTGCAGGCCGCCCCCGCGCGTGGCATCGGCGTAACCCCAGGCCAGATTGTGGATGGCGATGCGCTGCCAGCCTGCCTCGCGCTCGATGGGCGTGTCGCTGCGGCCATCGAGCGGGTCGCCCGGCGCGGCCCAGATCGGGTCCGCGCTCAGGTAGTCGGTATGCATGCGTGCGAAGTTCTGGAAGTTGGCTGCCATCGAGCCGACCACCGCCGCGGCCTGTTGCGCGTATTGGTAGATCATGAAGACGTTGCCCAACTGCACTGGCTGATCCGGCGCGCGCTCATGCCACACGTAGATGAGCACCAGCGCCCAGGTCAGCCCCAGCCCGAGCAACTCGACCGTGGCCCACTTGCCTTCGTTCAGCATCGCGGTGCGCTTGAGCGGCACCGACACTGCCGCCATGCGACGGCGCAGCAGCACGCGCGACGCGGCCTGCAGCCGCAAGCCGATCACCGTCGATGCATTGCCGATGAAGTCGAGCAGAGCCGCGACATAGCGGCGATCGGCATCGTTTTCGGTGCGGGCCAGTTTCATCAATGCGCGGTCGAAGCGCAGGATCACGAGCCCGATGAGCACGTAGCCCAGCAGCGCCAGCACGCCGCTGGCGCGCGACAGCAGCATCAGCGCAATCAACGGCCCGACGAAGGTCACTGCGCTGGCGAGGTAGACGAACTGGTTCTGCGCAAAGTCCGACAGTGCGCGGCCGGCCTGGTGTACCCGGTGCTGAAGCTCGCCGGAGTGATGTGCGTCGTGCCATGTCAGTGGCGCGGCGGCGATGCGGGCATAGAGGGTGTCGGCCAGCATCTCGCGCACGCGCACGGCCACGTTGCGCTCCAGCACGCGCCCCGGCCCGTGCACGCCCCAGGACACGAGGTAGACGAATACCAGCAGCGCAATCCAGCGCGTGGCAGTGCCGATCTCGCCTTGCTGCAGGGCATTGATGGCCTTGCCCGCCAGCCAGGGCATGCCCAGCCGGATCAGCTGCGATGTGCCGAGCAGCGATAGCGCGCCGACCAGTTGCCCGCGCACGTCGGCGGCGAAGCGCCAAAGGGCGGCATAGAGAACGCGAAGGGGGTGCTGGCCTGACGCAGGCATCGGGTACTGCGCCGGCAATGCTTACTTCACCGGAATCACCGTGCCGCGATCGACTGGCACGGCGGTGATGGCGTTCTTCGGCGAGCCATCGATCAACAGGTCGGAGTAGGTGAGATACACCAGCGCATTGCGCTTGCCATCCACCATGCGCACCACGCGCAACCGCTTGAACATGATCGACAGCCGCTCGCTGTAGACCTCCTCGCGCTTGCCCAGCGGCTCCTTGAAGCTGATCGCGCCGACCTGGCGGCAGGCGATCGATGCCTCGGCCTTGTCTTCGGCCAGGCCCAGCGCGCCCGAGACGCCGCCGGTCTTGGCGCGCGAGACATAGCAGGTCACGCCGTTGACCTTGGGATCGTCATAGGCCTCGACAACGATCTTGTGGTCGGGACCGATCAGCTTGAAGGCCGTATCGACGTCGCCGATGACTTCGGCACGCGCTCCCGCGGCCATGCCCAGCAGCGATGCGAAGGCGAGAGGGAGCAGGGCGATTTTTTTCATGTGTGTGACAGGCTTCGAACTCAAACGATGTCGACGGTATGGACCCGGTCGAAGTTGCCCTTGCGGCGATCCTCGAAGAAATGCTGCAGCGCCTCGCGCACGGTGCGAAAGGCGATCTCTTCCCACGGGATCTCTTCCTCGGTGAAAAGCCTGGCCTCGATGGTTTCGTGTCCCGGGTTGAACCTGTCGCTGAGCAGCCGGGCGCGATAGAACATGTGCACCTGGCCTACGCGCACCACGCTCATCACGGCGAAGAGGCCTTGCAATTCGTACTCGGCGCCGGCTTCTTCGTCCGTTTCGCGCGCCGCGCCCTGGGCTGTGGTCTCGTCGAGTTCCATGAACCCGGCCGGCAGCGTCCATTTGCCCCAGCGCGGCTCGATGTTGCGCTTGCACAGCAACACCCGGTCCCCCAGGACCGGAATCGTGCCCACCACATTCAGCGGGTTCTCGTAGTGGACGGTGTTGCACACCGGGCACACCGCGCGCGGCTTGGTGTCGCCGTCATCCGGCAAGCGATAGACGACGGCGTTGCCGCAGTTCTTGCAGTGTTTGATTGGCACGCGAGGAAACATGAATCAGTCCGTCCGCCAGGTCGCCGCAAGGGCGGAAAGCGCCCCCTCGAGGGGCAGGGAGAACACGAAGTGCCGAACGTGGGGACTCATGTCTTCAGGAGATCTTCACAGTCAATGAAGGCAGCCCTGCGACCGCACCGACCAGGGTGTCGCCGCTCACCACAGCAGCCACACCCTCCGGCGTGCCAGAGAAGATGAGGTCGCCGGGCGCCAGTTCCCAGGCGGCGGACAACTGCTCGATGGTCTCGGCAATGTTCCAGATCAGCTTGCTCACGTTGCTGCGTTGGCGGTCCGCACCGTTCACCTGCAGCGAGATTTCAGCGTTCTGCACGTCGCCGGCATCGGCCACCGGCACGACCGGGCCGATCGGTGCGCTTTGCTCGAAGGCCTTGCCGATCTCCCACGGGCGACCCTGCTTCTTCATCTCGCCTTGCAGGTCGCGCCGCGTCATGTCGAGGCCCACGGCATAGCCGTAGATGTGCTGCATCGCGTCGGCGGCCTTGATGTTCCTGCCGCCGGTGCCGATGGCCACGACAAGCTCGATCTCGTGGTGCAGGCTCTTGGTCAACGTCGGGTACGCGGCGCTGCCGGTCTGGCCGTCTTCGACCACCACGATCGCATCGGCAGGCTTCATGAAGAAAAACGGCGGCTCGCGGCCGGTGAAACCCATTTCCTTTGCATGATCTTCGTAGTTGCGGCCCACGCAGTAGATGCGATGCACCGGAAAACGCGCCTCCTTGCCGACCACCGGGATCGACACGACGGGCGCAGGAGGGAAAACATACTCGGAGGGCATGGAAAGTTCGTCCTTCAGCGGGGGAGGTTCAACAGGGGAAACGGCAGTGTGCCAGAGGGCGCGCCGGCTCGCCGCGCGCCGGCCTTGAGCGCTATGCTTGCCGGATGATGAAGCTCTACAACTACTTCCGCTCGTCGGCCTCGTACCGGGTGCGCATCGCGCTCAATCTGAAGGGCCTGGCGTTCGAGTACATCCCCGTGCACATTGCGCGTGGCGACCACCTCACCGGCCCCTTCGCCGCCATCTCGGCCGACATGCTGGTGCCGCTGCTGGACGACGACGGCGAGCGCTTCTCGCAGTCGATGGCGATCATGGAATACCTCGACGAGACCCAGCCCGAGCCGCCGCTGCTGCCGCACGACCCGGTCGGCCGTGCGCGCGTGCGGGCGCTGTCGGAGTCGATCGCCTGCGAGATACATCCTGTAAACAACCTGCGTGTGCTCAAGTACCTGGTGCGCGAGCTCAAGCTCGACGACGCGGCCAAGAACACCTGGTATCGCCACTGGGTGCGGGTGGGCCTCGAGGCCTTCGAGCGCCAACTGGACCAGTCGCCGGCCGGCATCTACTGCTACGGCAACACGCCGACCATGGCCGACTGTTGCCTGGTGCCGCAGATCTTCAACGCGCAGCGCTTCGACTGCGACCTGAACGACCTGCCGCGCACCATGGCGGCCTACGAGGCCTGCATGCAACTCGACGCCTTTCGCCGCGCCCAGCCGTCGAATTGCCCCGATGCAGAAGGTTGACCTGCTGGTGCCGGAATGGCCGGCGCCTGCCGGTGTGCGGGCCGTCTGCACGACGCGTGGCGGTGGTGTCTCCCAGGGTTGCTTCGAGAGCCTGAACCTGGGCAACCACGTGGGCGACGATGAGGAAGCGGTCGCGGAAAACCGGCGCCGCCTTCAGGCCGCGATCGGCGTTCGCCCGGTGTTCCTCCAGCAAGTGCACGGTGTGGCCGTGGTCAGTCTCGATGCGGCCCTCGCCGAGGAGGCGACAGCCGACGCCTGCGTCACCACCGGGGTCGGGCTGGCTTGCACCATCATGGTGGCCGACTGCCTGCCGGTGCTGTTCACCGACGCCGAAGGCCGCCAGGTGGCCGCCGCGCATGCGGGCTGGCGCGGCCTGGCTGCCGGCGTGCTCGAAAAGACGCTGGCGACTTTCAGTGCCGGAGAGCGCGTGATGGCGTGGCTCGGTCCGTGCATCGGCCCGTCGGCGTTCGAGGTCGGACCCGAGGTCAAGGCGGTATTCGAGGCGCATGACCGGGCGCTCGCCGCGTGCTTCAAGCCTGCGGGCGCCGAAGGCAAGTGGAAGGCGGACCTGCCCGGCCTTGCGCGCCGGCGGCTGATGGCCGCGGGCGTGGCGGCCCTTCATGGCAACGACGGCACCGCCGGGTGGTGTACCGTCAGCAACCCCTCACGATTCTTTTCGCACCGGCGGGACGGCCTCAGCGGACGCCTCGCCGCCTGCATCTGGAAGACCCCCTGAGCCTCGGCCTTGGGTCTTGCTTGCCGCAACCGCCGCCTTTCGAGCGGCTTCCTGCTCGGCCAGTTCACGCTCCCGAAGGGCCTTGCGCCGGCCTGGCGCGCCCAGTAGATACACCACCAGTGCAACAGGCGCCAACCCGTAAAACAGAAAAGTAACGATAGCGCCCAACAAGGTCCCGTTGGTGCTCGTTGCCTCGGCCACGGACATCATCACGACAACGTAGAGCCAGCCAATGACGATCAGGTGCACGAACATGGAACGGGTAGGCCTGCTAATGAAATTGGAGACAGTTGCCGATGAAGGCAGTTAGGATTGCCGCCGCGTAAAACCCCGCATCGTTCTGCGGCATCGGGGTGACCGCATGAGGGCTGCCACCGATTGCAGGATACTCAAAACAAGTCCGGGCCACCGCGCCGATGAAGGAGACATCATGAAACAAGAGTCCGCCACCGCCGACGCATTCGCGTCGATGCAGAAGGCGCTGACACAGGGCTGGAGCAAGGCGCTGGAGTCATTTCAGGCAACCGGCAACGGGGGCATGTCGCTTCCCGGCATGCCCGCGGAACTGCCCAAATTCAGTTTCTCGCCGAGCAAGCTGCTGGAATTGCAGCAACAGTACGTGCAGGAAGCCTCCGAGCTGTGGAACAAGGGCATTACCACCGCGCCGAGCGGCGACCGGCGCTTCGCCGGCGACGCCTGGGGCAGCAACCCGGTGTCGGGATTCGCAGCCGCGGTGTACCTGCTCAATGCACGCACGCTCATGTCCATGGCCGAGGCCATCGAGGCCGATGCCAAGACCCGCGCGCGCCTGCGCTTCGCGGTCGAGCAGTGGGCGGCGGCTTCCGCGCCGAGCAATTACATCGCGCTCAATGCCGAAGCCATCAAGCGCGCCGTCGACACCAACGGCGAAAGCATCGGCAAGGGTTTGCAGAACCTGTTGGCCGACATCCAGCGCGGGCATCTGAGCATGACCGACGAAAGCGCCTTCGAGGTTGGCCGCAACGTGGCCACCACCGAGGGCGCGGTGGTGTTCGAGAACGAGTTGTTCCAACTGCTCGAATACAAGCCGCTCAATGCCAAGGTGTACGAGAAGCCGTTCCTGCTGGTTCCCCCCTGCATCAACAAGTTCTACATCCTCGACCTTCAGCCCGAGAACTCGCTGATCCGCTATGCCAACGAGCAGGGCCATCGCGTGTTCGTGGTGAGCTGGCGCAATCCTGACGATTCGCTGCGCGAATTCACCTGGGACAAGTACATCGAGGACGCCGCGATCAAGGCGATCCACCTCGCGCAGGAAATCAGCGGCAGCGAAAAGATCAACGTGCTCGGCTTCTGCGTCGGCGGCACCATCCTCAGTACCGCGCTGGCCGTGCTGGCGGCGCGCGGCGAGCAGCCGGCGGCATCGGTCACGCTGCTGACCACGCTGCTGGACTTCAGCGACACCGGCATCCTCGACATCTTCATCGACGAGCAGATGGTGCAGTACCGCGAAATGCAGATGGGCAAGGGCGGCCTGCTGCCTGGCGGCGACCTGGCATCCACGTTCAGCTTCCTGCGGCCCAACGACCTGGTCTGGAACTACGTCGTCGGCAACTACCTGAAGGGCGAAACCCCGCCGCCGTTCGACCTGCTCTACTGGAACAGCGACGCGACCAATCTGCCGGGTCCGTTCTACGCCTGGTACCTGCGCAACACCTACCTCGAGAACAAGCTCATGGTGCCGGGCGCGCTCACCGTGTGCGGCGAGAAGGTCGACCTGGGCGCCATCCAGGCGCCCGTCTACATCTACGGCTCGCGCGAAGACCACATCGTGCCGATCGGCGGCGCCTATGCGTCGACGCAGATCCTCAAGGGCAAGAAGCGCTTTGTCATGGGCGCATCGGGTCACATTGCCGGCGTGATCAACCCGCCCGCCAAGAAGAAGCGCAGCCACTGGATTCGCGAAGACGGCAAGCTGCCGGAAAGCCATGAAGAATGGCTGGCCGGCGCAACGGAGCATCCGGGCAGCTGGTGGACCGACTGGTCGGCCTGGCTCAAGAGCCATGCGGGCAAGCAAGTTGCTGCGCCCAAGTCGTACGCGCAAGGCACCCGCTACAAGGCCACCGAACCGGCGCCGGGCCGATACGTCAAGGCCAAGGCATGAAATGATCCGGCTCCCCGGGCGGCACCAGCGGCCCGGCGGAGTCAGTTCCGCGGTGTTCCCCGCAAATAACGCCCGAGCATCTGCTCGCTATCCAAGTCAGTCATCACCATCAACGGAGTACACAGCATGGAAGACATCGTCATCGTTTCAGCCGCTCGCACGGCCGTCGGCAAGTTCGGCGGCTCGCTCGCCGGCATTCCCGCCACCGAACTGGGTGCGATCGTCATCAAGGAAGTCATGGCGCGCGCCAAGGTCACGCCGGACCAGATCGGTGAAGCCATCATGGGACAGGTGCTCGCGGCCGGTGCCGGCCAGAACCCGGCGCGCCAGGCATGGCTGAAGAGCGGCGGCGCCAAGGAAACGCCGGCCCTCACCATCAACGCCGTCTGCGGTTCGGGCCTCAAGGCCGTCATGCTGGCAGCGCAGGCCATCGCCACGGGCGACAGCGAGATCGTCATCGCGGGTGGCCAGGAGAACATGAGCCTCGCGCCGCACGTGCTGCCGAACTCGCGCAACGGCCAGCGCATGGGCGACTGGAAGCTGGTCGACACCATGATCGTCGATGGCCTGTGGGACGTCTACAACCAGTACCACATGGGCATCACGGCCGAGAACGTGGCCAAGAAGTACGGCATCGACCGCGCCTCGCAGGACGAACTCGCCCTCGGCAGCCAGACCAAGGCCGCCGCGGCGCAGGACGCCGGCAAGTTCAAGGACGAGATCGTCGGCGTGAACATCCCGCAGAAGAAGGGCGACCCGGTCGTTTTCGACAAGGACGAGTTCATCAACCGCAAGACCAACGCCGAAGGCCTGGCCGGCCTGCGTCCCGCCTTCGACAAGGCCGGCGGCGTGACCGCGGGCAACGCATCGGGCCTGAACGACGGCGCTGCCGCCGTGCTGGTGATGACGGCCAAGAAGGCCGCCGCGCTCGGCCTCACGCCGCTGGGACGCATCGCGAGCTACGCCACTGCCGCGCTCGACCCGTCCGTCATGGGAATGGGTCCGGTGCCGGCATCGACCAAGGCGCTGCAGCGCGCCGGCTGGAAGGCTGCCGATCTCGACGTGCTCGAGATCAACGAAGCCTTTGCCGCGCAGGCTTGTGCGGTCAACCGGGAAATGGGCTGGGACGTGAGCAAGGTCAACGTCAACGGCGGCGCCATCGCGATCGGCCACCCCATCGGTGCGTCTGGCTGCCGCATCCTGGTGACGCTGCTGCACGAAATGCAGCGTCAGAACGCCAAGAAGGGCATTGCCTCGCTGTGCATCGGCGGCGGCATGGGCGTGGCGCTCACGATCGAGCGCTGAGTCGCCTGCGCGGCGGCGGCTGCGGATGGCGGGCGTTCCGGAAGCTTCCGGAGCGCTTCGCAGCCGCAGCCGATTTCGAGAACAACCGTGGGCTGGGGCGCTACAGCTACAGGAAGCCCATTGAAAGAACCTGTTGTCGCAATGGCACCGGGCCTGGGCACGGTGCGTTCACGGCGAGTAATGGTCGCACAAGGTCTGGACCAGCGACTGCGCATAGCCTGGCAAGGTCGCGCGGTCGCGTACCAGCAGGTAGCGTTCGCGCACGCACCATGGGTCGGTCAGCTCGATCAGGGCCAACCGCATGCTGTCGAGGTTGCGCCTCGCGGTCGACTCCGGAACGATGCCGATGCCCACGCCGCTGCCGATCATTCGGCACATCGCGTCGAAGCTGCCTAGCTGAATGCGCAGCTTCTGCGCCTTGCCCAGCCTCCCGGTGATCTGGCCCAGGAAGGTTTGCAGTGTGCTGCCTTGCTGCATGCCGATCGCGTCCTCGTCGAGGGTCTCGGCAAAGGCGATGCGCTTGCGCCGTGCAAAGCGGTGCTTTCGAGAGGTGACGAGCATCAGCTTGTCGGTGCTGAAGTGGATCGCCTGCAGGCCCAGCGTGTCGACGCTGCCGGCCACGATGCCGATGTCGGCACGTCCGTCAAGAACACCGCGCGAGATCAGGGCGTTCGGTTTCTCCTGAAGATCGATGTTGATGCGCGGATGGCGCATCAGGAAGCCCGGCAGGATCTCGGGCAGGAAATCGGTGACCGCGGTGGTGTTGGCGAACACGCGCAGGTGGCCGCGCAGGCCGCCCCCGTATTCGAGCAGTTCGACCCGCAGCTTGTCGGTCTGCTGCAGCAGCAGTCGGGCATGGTGCAGGAACGTTTCCCCCGGCGGCAGCAGCCGAACGCCGCGGGCCTCTCGCTGCAGCAATGCCAGGCCCCACCGCTCCTCCAGCGCCTTGATGCGCGCACTGGCCGCAGCCAGTGAGAGATGCTGGCGCTGGGCCGCCCGCGTGAGGTTTCCAAGTTCAGCAGCGGCCACGAAAAGGCGCAAGTCGTTCAGGTCGAAGTGCATCCCGGATCTTAGTGAGGCCCGGTTCAAGGCTTCGGTTATTCCGAAGGCTGGGTTCCGAATTCGCAGATTGCGCCGGCCGTGGTGCGCGACGATCATGCGGCCATGAAGACTTCCACATCCCCGCCGCCTCAGGGCGCTCGATGCATGAAGTTCGATGTTCCCGTGATCCGAGTCCCAACACCAAGGAGACAACTGGCATGACAGCAAGGAAGGCGACCTGTTTTGCAACGCTCGCAATGGGAGCGTGCGCCCTCGCATTCACTGCGAGCGCCACGGCACAATCGGCGTGGCCCGACAAGCCCGTCACCCTCGTCGTGCCGTACTCGGCCGGCGGCCCCACCGACGTGGTGGCGCGCTTGCTTGCGGTGCCCATGGGCAAGTCGCTCGGCCAGGCCGTGATCGTGGAGAACACGGTGGGCGCGGGCGGCACGATCGCCGCGGCGCGCACTGCCAGGGCTGCGCCGAACGGCTACACGATCCTGATCCACCACATGGGCATGGCGACCGCGCCGGCGCTGTACAAGAAACTCCCGTTCGACCCGATGAAGGACTTCGAGTACATCGGCCAGGTGCTCGATGTGCCGATGACGCTGCTGTCGCGCAAGGATTTCCCGGCCAACACCTTCCCGGAACTGCTGGCCTACGTGAAGGCCAACAAGGACAAGGTGTCGCTGGCCAACGCCGGAGTCGGTGCGGTGTCGCAACTGTGCGGTCTGTTGTTCATCAGCCAGATCGGAGTGAACCTCACGACCGTCCCGTACAAGGGCGCCGGCCCCGCGCTCAACGACCTCTTGGGCGGCCAGGTCGACTTGCTGTGCGACCAGACCACGCAGACCGCACCGGTCATCAAGGACGGCAACCGCGTGAAGGTCTTCGGCGTGACCACGCAGAAGCGCCTGTCGAGCATGCCGGACATCCCTACGCTCGACGAGCAGGGCTTGAAGGGCTTCGAGGTAAAGGTCTGGCACGGCATCTACGCGCCGAAGGGCACGCCGCCGGCGGTGCGGGACAAGCTCAACGCCGCGCTGCGCGCCGGTCTGCAGGACAGCCACGTCAAGCAGCGGCTGGCCGAGTCGAGTTCGGAGATCGTGCCCGTCGACAAGCAGACGCCGGAGGCACTGCGCACGCATCTCCAGGCAGAGATCGACAAATGGGGGAAGGTGATCAGGGCTGCGGGCGTGCAGGCGGAGTGAACTCGGTCAGGCCGGCGCCAGTCGCCCGGCCGTTCGCCCAGCGCGCATCAGCAGTGCCGCCGCAATCGACATGTTCAGCAGGTTCCACGCGATCCCGTTGATGAATGCGGCGTGGTAGCTGCCCGTCAGGTCGAACACCTTGCCCGACATCCAGCCGCCCAGCGACATGCCCAGCAGCGTGAACATGATCACCGTGCCGACGCGCGCGCCCGCCTCGGCCGGCGGAAAGTACTCCCTCACGATGATCGCGTAGGAAGGCACGATGCCGCCCTGGAAGAGTCCGAACAGGGCCGACACCACGAAGAGCGGCACCAGCCCGTCGAATGGCAGGAACAGGACGAGCGCCACGCACTGCAGCACCGAGCCCAGCAGCAAGGTCCGCAACCCGCCGATGCGGTCGCAGATGAGCCCCGACACCAGCCGGCTGACGATGCCGAACGCCAGCATCACCGACAGCATCTGCGCGCCGCGCGCCGCACCGTAGCCGAGGTCGCTGCAGTAGGCCACGATGTGGACCTGCGGCATGGCCATCGCCACGCAGCAGGCGGTGCCGGCCACGCACAGCAGGCCCTGTGTCATGCCGAGGCTCAGGCCGAAGGGTCGGAGCGCATTTCCGACCACGGCGCTGCCTCGCATTGCCCCGGCGGACGGGACGGGCGAAGGGCTCGCCAGAGGCGGCTGCGCGCGCATGAACAGCGCGAGCCCGGCCATCGCGAGTCCGCAGAAGATGCCCATGCCGAAGTAGGTCTGCCGCCAGCCGACCGTCTCGATGAAATGCTGCACGATCGGCGGCCAGATCGCGCCGGCGATGTAGTTGCCGCTGGCGCACACCGCCACCGCAATGCCGCGACGCTTGACGAACCAGAGCGAGGTGTCGGCGACCAGCGGTGCAAAGGCGGCCGCGCTGCCGAGCAGGCCGACCAGCAGTGCCTGCGCAATGGAAAACGTCACGATGCCACCGGCCTGGCTGCAGGCGATGTACCCGAGCCCGAGTGCCGCGGCCCCGATCAGCAGCGGCCACATCACGCCGAAGCGGTCGGCCAGCTTTCCCATCACGACGCCGCCGACGCCGAATCCGATCATCAGCAGCGTGTAGGGCAGGGATGCGTCGGCGCGAGCGATGCCGAAGTCGGCCTGCACGGCCGGCAACACCACCGACACCACGTACATGCCGCTGCTGCCGACGGTCATGAGCAGCATGGTCACGATCAGCCGCATGACGGCGTATTGCGAATCGGGCAGGTGTTGCGTGGTGTGCATGCGGCCGTTATAGCTCGACCAGCACGGGCTGGTGATCGGACGCCTGCGTCCGCAGGTCGACCTCGATGCGGTGTACGCGCGGCGCAAGGCCGTCGCTCACGAACGCGAAGTCGCAAGCCATCGGCTCGGGGCCGTAGGTGCGGTCGAACAGGCGGAACGTTGGTGCATGCGGCACAGCGCCATGCACCAGCAGCCAAGCGTCATGCAGGCGACTGCCGCCAAGGGGCTCCTGGATCGCTGCGTACTCGGGCTCGGCGGCCGACAGGTTGAAGTCGCCGCACAGGATCGCATGCGGCGTGTGCAGCTTGGCCTGGAATGGCGAATGGTCCTCCTCCACCTTCGGTGGTGCGGCGGCCTGCTCGCAGGCTTCCATGTGCAGTGCGCGCAATGCCTTGGCCTGCGCCATGCGTTGCGGCTTGCTGTAGTACTCGAGGTGCGTGGTCATCACGCGCACCGGCCCCAGCAGCGGGTCGCGCACGGTGACGACGGTGCACATGCGCGGCATGCTGCTTACGTCGCCGTCGGCCGGCCAGGGCAGCGGATGGTGCTGCACGCGCGCGACCGGCAGGCGCGTGGCGATCAGGTTGCCGAAGCGCTGGCGGCGCCCGTCGGCATCGAATTCGTCGACCGCCGCACCGAAGAAAAGCCGGAAGCCGGGCAGCAGCGCCTGCAACTGCGCAGGCTGGTCGCCGGGCGCACCGGGCATGCGGTCGAAGCCCTGCGCGATTTCCTGCAGGCAGAGCACGTCGAAGTCGGCCATGGCGCGCGCGCCGTCGACGATGCGCAGTGGGTCCACCACGCCATCGAGGCCGCGGCACCATTGCGTATTCCAGGTGACGAGTTTCATTAATTCGACCCCCGCTTCCATGACGCACCGGATGAACTCGAATGAGTATAGGAAGCACATGTGACAGTTGGTTGCACTCTCGCGTCGGTGTTTTCCTGACCCGAACCCGCATCAAGTTCGGTAAAGTCCGAGGGCCCAAAACGGCACTCAACCAAGGAAGATCATGAGCAAGAAAGTCGCATATGTCACTGGAGGAATGGGCGGCATTGGTACCGCCATCTGCCAGCGGCTCCACAAGGATGGATTCACGGTCATCGCCGGTTGCGGCCCGACGCGCGACCATGCCAAGTGGCTGGCGGAACAAAAGGCCGAAGGCTACGAGTTCCATGCCTCGGTCGGCAATGTAGGCGACTGGCAATCCACCGTCGACGCCTTTACCAAGGCCAAGGGCGAGCACGGCAGCATCGACGTGCTGGTCAACAACGCGGGCATCACACGCGACCGCATGTTCGTGAAGATGTCGCCCGAGGACTGGAGCGCGGTCATCGAGACCAATCTCAACAGCATGTTCAACGTCACCAAGCAGGTGGTCGGCGACATGGTCGAAAAGGGCTGGGGCCGCATCATCAACATCAGCTCCGTCAATGGTGCCAAGGGCCAGGCCGGCCAGACCAACTACTCGGCGGCCAAGGCCGGCATGCACGGCTTCTCGATGGCACTGGCGCAGGAACTGGCCAACAAGGGCGTGACGGTCAACACCGTGAGCCCGGGCTACATCGGCACCGACATGGTCAACGCCATCCGCCAGGAAGTACTCGACAAGATCATCTCGACGATCCCGGTCAAGCGCCTGGGCAAGCCGAGCGAGATTGCCTCGATCATCGCGTGGCTCGCCACCGACGAAGGCGGCTACTCCACGGGGGCCGACTTCTCCATCAACGGCGGCCTGCACATGCACTGAACCGGGCTGGCCCGACGTGAGCGCAAACCCGCCTTCCGGCGGGTTTTTTTCATGGTGCTCGCTGCCGACCAAGGGCATGTTTGTATAGGCAGGCAGCACGGCGGGGCGCTAAAGTGGAAGGGTTGCACGCCGGCCCCTTCGGCAGGCGCGACATCCACAGTAGGAGACAACCGATGGCCGGACCCACAACACCGACAACGACCAAGCCACCGCTGTACAAGTCGCTTTACCTGCAGGTCATCACGGCGGTGATCATCGGCGTACTGCTGGGCTACTACTTCCCCGCGACCGGCGAGTCGATGAAGCCGCTTGGCGACGGTTTCATCAAGCTCATCAAGATGATAATCGCGCCGATCATCTTCTGCACAGTGGTGGTTGGCATCGCCGGCATGGAAGACATGAAGAAGGTCGGCAAGACCGGCGGCCTGGCGCTGCTTTATTTCGAGATCGTCAGTTCGATCGCATTGATCGTGGGGCTGCTGCTGGTCAACCTGCTCAAGCCGGGCGAGGGCATGAACGTCGACGCCTCGACCATCGACACCAAGTCGATCGCCGCCTATACCGGCCCGGGCAAGATGGAGGGCACGGTGGACTTCCTGCTCCACGTGATCCCCAATACGCTGGTCGACGCCTTTGCCAAGGGCGAGATTCTGCAGGTGCTGTTGATCGCGGTGCTGTTCGGCTTTGCGCTGCACCGCTTCGGTGGCCGTGGCACGCTGATATTCGACATCATCGAGAAGGGCTCGCACGTGCTCTTCACCATCGTCAACTACATCATGAAGCTCGCGCCGCTCGGCGCGTTCGGCGCGATGGCCTTCACGATCGGCAAGTACGGCGTGGGCTCGCTGTTCTCGCTGGGCAAGCTGATGGGCGTGTTCTACCTGACCTGCCTGCTGTTCATCTTCGTGGTGCTCGGCACGATCGCGCGCCTTCACGGCTTCAGCATCTGGAAGTTCATCAAGTACATCAAGGAAGAGTTGCTCATCGTGCTGGGCACCTCGTCGTCCGAGTCGGTGCTGCCGCGCATGATGGAGAAGATGGAGAACCTGGGCGCGAAGAAGACTTGCGTCGGCCTGGTGATTCCCACGGGCTATTCGTTCAACCTGGACGGCACCTCGATCTACCTGACCATGGCGGCGGTGTTCATCGCGCAGGCGACCAACACGCCGATGACCTTCACGCAGGAGGTCACGCTGCTGGCCGTGCTGCTGCTTACCTCCAAGGGCGCGGCCGGCGTCACGGGCAGCGGCTTCATCGTGCTGGCGGCCACGCTGTCGGCCGTGGGGCATGTGCCGGTGGCGGGGCTGGCGCTCATCCTGGGCATCGACCGCTTCATGTCCGAGGCGCGTGCGCTGACCAATCTGATCGGCAACGGGGTTGCGACCATCGTCGTGGCCAAGTGGACCGACGAACTCGACACCGAACGGCTCACGGCCGCCTTGAACAACGAGAGCTGGATCGAGGCGAATGAGCCCGAAGAGTTGATCAACGCCAAGACTGAAAAGATGGCGACCTGAAAAGGTCTTGCATCGATCCTGCAGAATGGCTCGATGCTTCACGGCGTTTCCCTGATCAACACCATCGCGGCCGGCCTCGGCCTTGCGTTGGTGCTCGGGTTCGCCGCAGTCCGGCTGCGGTTGCCGGCGCTGGTGGGCTATCTGCTCGCGGGGGTCATCATCGGCCCGTTCACGCCGGGCTTCGTGGCCGATGCGGGCATTGCGGCGCAGTTGGCCGAAATCGGCGTGATGCTGCTGATGTTCGGCGTCGGCCTGCACTTCTCCCTCGACGACCTGTTGACGGTGCGCAAGATTGCGGTGCCGGGTGCATTGGTGCAGATTGCCGTGGCCACGCTGCTGGGCGCGGGGCTGGCCACGTGGTGGGGCTGGTCGGCCGGTGCCGCGCTCGTGTTCGGCCTGGCGCTGTCGGTGGCCAGCACCGTGGTACTGCTTCGCGCCCTCGAAACGCTCGGCATCCTGGACACCCACACCGGCCGCATCGCGGTCGGCTGGCTCGTGGTGGAAGACCTGGCCATGGTGCTCGTGCTGGTGCTGCTGCCGCCGCTGGCGGATGCACTCGGCGGCAAAGGCTCGCTGTCGCCGTCGGAGCCGGTATGGCAGACACTGGGGCTGACGTTGCTCCAGGTAGGCGGCTTCATTGCGCTGATGCTGGTGGTCGGGCGGCGCCTGTTCCCCTGGCTGCTGTGGCAAGTCACGCGCACCGGGTCGCGCGAGTTGTTCACGCTCTGCGTCATCGCCGCCGCGGTCGGTATCGCGTTCGCATCGGCGGCGCTGTTCGGCGTGTCATTCGCGCTCGGTGCATTCTTTGCCGGCATGGTGATGCGCGAGTCGGAGTTTGCGCATCGGGCGGCGCAGGAGTCGCTGCCCTTGCGCGAGGCCTTCGCCGTGCTGTTCTTCGTGTCGGTCGGCATGCTGTTCAACCCGATGGTGCTGGTCGAGCGGCCGCTGCAGGTGCTGGCGGTGGTGGGGGTGATCGTGGTGGGCAAGTCGATCGCGGCTTGCGTGCTGGTGCTGTTGCTGCGCTACCCGCTGCACACCGCGTTGACCGTGAGCGCGAGCCTCGCGCAGATCGGGGAGTTCTCGTTCATCCTGGCCGGACTGGGCATGTCGCTTGGGCTGTTGCCGGCCGAGGGCCAGAGCCTGATTCTTGCGGGCGCGCTGATCTCCATCGCAACCAACCCGCTGTGGTTCGGCGCGATCGCCCCCCTGCAGAAATGGTTGCGTGCCCGTTCCGCATTCGCCCGCGACCTGGACGCACGCGACGACCCGCTCGCCGGACTGCCGATGTCGACCGATGCCCGCTACCTCTCTCGCCAGGTGGTGCTGGTGGGCTATGGCCGGGTCGGGCGGCGTATCGCGGCGGCGTTGATGGCGCACGACCTTCCGTTCGTCGTGGCCGATCAAAACCGCGAGTTGGTGGAAAGGCTGCGGGAAAGCGGCATGGCCGCGGTGTGGGGCGACGCGGCCGACCCGGCGGTGCTGATCCAGGCGCATGTCGCGCGTGCCCGCGTGCTCGTCATCGCCCTGCCGGACACCCTCCGCGTGCGGCAAATGATCGAGGCGGCCCGAACGCTCAATCCGGGCATCCAGACGGTGGTGCGCAGCCACAACGAGGAAGAGGCCGCCCTGCTGTCCCGCGAAGACAGCGCCGTCGTCTTCCTTGGCGAACACGAACTGGCTCAGGCCATGACGCGCGAGGTGGTCCGTCGCGCGGCGCCGGCCTGACTCGCCAACCGCTCAGAGATCCTCGATCACCAGCGTGCGATAGCGCTGGGCCATCGAATAGGGCACCGTTCGCACGATCTCCATCATTCGCTCGGCGGCCTTGGCGTCGGGCGTCTTGACCAGCAGGCCTGTATGGCCGTCGCGCGCCAGCTTGGTGTAGGCCCGCACGGTGGCGCCGTCCGTACCGGCGGAGGGCAGCGGGCTGTCGCCGTCGTGCACGGTGGGCGCGATCTGCGAAAGGATCTCGTCGGGTGGCACCAGGTACACGTCGTCGCCACTCACGTCGCTGTCGATCAGGCGTTTCCCGACCTGTCGGGCGATTTCGCCATTCGGGAACATGAGCATCGAATACCCGGTTGGATAGAACGCGCCGCCCACGGACGAAAGCATGTGCGAGTTGACTACGAGGTGCTTCATGGTGGCTTCCTTGTGTAGACGGACAACATCGTCAGCGTAGCCTTTCAGCACGAAATTGCTGTAGGAGAAGCAACAAAAAGCATTCGTTTTTCCCGCAACGGGCTTCGATCGAGTGCAATAATTATGCTTATTTACTTACTCTTTGTCACATTCGATGCCAAGTGTGAAATTGTGGTTAGGCATTGTCCATCGTCGTGAATACGATGGACCTACGCTCTATTAATAACGACCCTGTTTATTTCCGCCCATCCGATGCCCCACCTCCGAAACATTGCGTTGACTGTGCATGAGCTCGAAGACGGCGAGTTCTATTGGGTGTTGATGGAAGGTGCCGACAACGCAGAAAACGCCACGGCGGATTCGCTGTCCTATTTGCCTCTGGAGGCCGCGGCCGATCCGCACACGACATACTCCAACGCGTTGGTGGCAGGTGTGGCGGCGATCCGCCGGATGTTCGGGCCTGACGGTCCGCGAGGTTGAACCCCGTAGTCGGGAGGAATAGAGATGCAAAGAATCTGGTTGCCGGTGGCCCTTGCGTCGAGTCTTCTGGGCGCCGCCTGGATCTTCCGGCCCGCAACGGCGAGCGAGTGGGCCGCGTGGGTGCAGGTCTTCGGCGTGCTGCTGGCCATCGGCTGGAGCGTGCGGCTGCAAGGGCTGGCAGCCAGCCAGGGTGAACGGCAGGCGGCGCAGGTTGCTGCCGCCTTCGCGTCGAACATGCATTGGGTATTCCGCGAACTCAGCGACGCCTGCGCCAAGCGCAGTTGGGCGGACTACCGGGTGCACCGCCGCATCCTCGAAGAGATCCTCTCGCAGGGCCGTGAAGTCACGTTGCAGTTACTGGACGGCCGCTCGCTGGCCATGGTGACGAGCTTGCGCTCGATTGGCGTGGAGGCGCTCGAAATGACCGAACTGCACGACGCGGATGGCCATTGGCCGCCGCTTCAGTGCTATTTCGAAAAGCGCCTGCCAAGCATCGCGGCATGGCTTTCGGCGACCGGCAATCCTTCCGAGAGCAACGGCCCGACCGACTACGCGGGACTGCGCACCTCGCTGGGTAGCCTTTAGGCCTAAGCGCGCTACGTACGCGTTGTGTGCAGACCCGCGACGCGGTAGCCTCGTCGCTTCGGGCGGGCACTTTCGCAACTTTCAGTTGCGGTTCATCGATCATTCGGACGCCCGGCGCAAATAATTCCACACAGGAGTCGGGGTATGAGGACACAGTTTGATCGCGGGCCCTCAGTTCAGGGGCTCGATGCGAACACGGCAAGCCCGATACGGCATCGACCGCATTGCGCCCTCGCGCAGGCGATGGCACTCTCCTGCTTGCTGGTGGCGCCCGGGGCGCATGCTTCGTTCCTGCAAGGCGAGGCACTCGACACCATGGCCAATGTCCTGGCGTGGGTGGTGCTGGCCCTCGTGCCGTGCCTTGGCATCGCGCTGTTCTGGATCGTCCACGTCATGCCGGAGAAGATCGCCGAGAAGCGCCACCATCCGCAGAAGGACGCAATTCATACGCTGTGCCTGCTGTCGCTGGTCTTTGGTGGATTGCTGTGGCCGATTGCCTGGCTGTGGGCCTATACGCGCCCGGTCGCCTACAAGATGGCCTTCGGCACGGAGAAGCACGAGGACTTCTTCATCGAACACGGCGAGAAGGCCGAGCGCGGCGAACTGGCGCAAGAGCACATCGATCCCCTGCTGCACGAACTGAATGCGTTGGAGCGCCAGGGTCACCTGACGCCGGAGCTCAGGCTGGTGCGTGATCGCGTGAGGGCCGTGCAGGGCATGGGGGATGCGACGGCCGTGGCACCTGCCACTGCCACTGCCGCGGCACCTGCGACTGCCGCGGCACCCGCTGCGGCTACACAGGCAAGGGGCGTGTAATGGAGGCAATCCTTCTCGGCATCTACGCCTTCTTCGTCTGGCTCATTTTCTTCAAGTTCAAGTGGCTGCCGTGGAACAACGTCTCGATGGTGATCGTCATCACGATCCCCATCGTCGGGCTGACGGTCCTGGTCATGCTGCTGAACGTTTTCGCGCCGTCCACTTCCGATGTGCGCGTCTACAAGTACGTGATCAACATCGTGCCGCAGGTGCGGGGGCGCGTGATCGACGTGCCGATCCAGCCCAATCAACCCGTCAAGCGCGGCGAGGTGCTGTTCAGGATCGATCCGACGCCTTATCAGTTGCAGGTCAAGACGCTGGAGGCCCAGCTGGCGAACGCGCAAGGTGGCACCCAGAAGTTGCGCGAGGAACTGGTTTCCGCAAGCTCGAAGTCTGCGGCCGTGCGGGCGCAGCTCGAACTCATGCGCAAGCGCGTGACGCAGAACCGTCAGTTGGTGGCGTCGGGTGCGGGCGACCGCTTTGCGCTCGAGCAGGCCGAGGCCAACCTCAAGGACATGGAGGCGCAACTGGCTGGTGCAATTGCCGGCGAATCGCAGGTGCGCGCACGCCTGTCCGCGACCGTCGATGACGACCAGGCCGAGGTTGCGCAGATCAGGGCGCAGCTCGAGAACGCGAAATGGGAGCTGTCGCAGACCACCGTGGTCGCACCGGCCGATGGCCAGGCAGTCAACCTGCAACTGCGAGTCGGATCGATGACGGCCGCGTTTCCGGCCACGCCCGTGATGAGCTACGTCGAGAACGCCTATCAGGTCATCGCGCTGTACCAGCAAAACGAGTTGCAGCAGGTCGCTCCCGGCGACGAGGCCGAGTTCACGCTGAAGACAACGCCTGGCATCATCTACAAGGCCAAGGTCGAATCCATCGTGTGGGCACAGGGCCAGGGACAGTCGGTGAACGCGATTCAATTGCCGACGACCGGCTACGGGCCGCTACCGCCGGGGCGCTTCGCAGTAAGGCTGGACATCGATCCGAAGTTCCAGAACGAGTTCTATGCGGCGGGCGCCGCGGGCGATGGCGCAATCTACACCCAGCACCTGGAGCTGATTCACATCATTCGCAAGGTAATCCTCAGGGTCGGCGCAAAGATCGACTACCTGGTTCTCAAGCTGCATTGAGGGGCGCCATGACTTCTTCATGCATGCACTTCTGGGCCGCGCTGGCATTGGCTGGCCTGGGTGCGACGGGATGCTCGCTCAAGACTGCGCCCGACCAGGCAGCGCTCGTGTCGGATGGATTGCCGAACGTGGTGATGCCCGGCGGGTGGAAAGCAGGCGCGCTGCCAGGCACGGTGCGCAACGACTGGGTTGCGAGCTTCGGCGATCCGGTGTTGACGCAGCTTGTCACCGAGGCGCTGGAGTTCAACATCGACCTTCGCGCATCGGCTGCACGGATCGAGCAGGCCGCCGCGGGCGTCAGGGCCGCGGGTGCGCAGGCGATGCCCGTGGTGGACTTCCTGGGGCGCCGGGGCGGCAAGCTGGGCGGTGACGGCTCCGGGCTGAACGGATGGCTCGTCTCGGCCTCATGGGAGCTCGACCTGTGGGGCCGCGTGCGCTACGCGAGGCGTTCGGCGGAAGACCAGTTCGCGTCGACGCAGGCCGACATGGCGGCGGCACGGCAATCGATCGCCGCGCTGGTCGCCAAGGCCTGGTTCCTGGCAACCGAGGTTTCGTTGCAGCGCCAGCTTGCGCGCCAGATGTCTTCGAGCAGCGAGCAGTCGCTGAGCCTGGCCGATCAACGCTTGAAGATCGGGGCGTCGAGCGAGGTCGACGTCGCGCAGGCGCGCGCCAATCGGCAGGCCTTTCTCGATGCCGAGAAGCAACTGGAGCTGGCCTACACGAAGGCGCTGCGCGCGCTGGAGGTCCTGCTCGGCCGCTATCCCGCGGCGGAACTGAAGGCGACGGACAAATGGCCGCGCGTCGACCTGCCGGTCGAGGCCGGGGTACCGTCGGAATTGCTGGAACGCCGTCCCGACATCGTCGCGGCACAGCGCCGCGTTGCCGCGGCCTTCAATCGAACGCAGGAGGCTCAGGCAGCGCGGCTGCCACGCGTCTCGCTCACGGCGGGAGTGTCGTCGATCACCAGCGAACTGTTCGTGCTGAAGAACCGCGACAACCCGATTGCCGGCGGCGGCATCAGCATGCTGTTCCCGCTGTTTCACGGCGGCGCGCTGCAGGCCCAGGTCGATGCGCGCACGGCCGAGCAGAACCAGGCCGTGGCTGCCTGGGCGCAGACCGCGCTGAAGGCATTCAACGAAGTCGAGTCCGCATTGGCGGAAGAAGCGACCCTGCGGCAGCGCGAGCCGATCATCGAGGCGCAGGTGCGCGATGCGCAACGCGGCCTCGAACTGCAGAACTCGCGCTATCGCGTGGGATCGGGCGACATGCGTTCGGTGACGCAGCAACAGATGTCGGTGTATGCCGTGCGTTCGAACTTGTTGCGCGTGCAGGCCGAGCAGCGCGTGCAGCGCGTCAATCTCGTGCTTGCACTGGGTGGCGGTTTCGGGAGCGGTGACGCGAAGGAATGAGCCGGCCTACCGAAGCACCAGCACCGGCAAGGTCGAGTGCGTCAGCACGTGCTGCGTCTCGCTGCCCAGCAGCAGGCGCTTGATGCCCTTGCGGCCGTGCGAGGCCATGACGATGAGGTCGCACTTGTGTTTCTTCGCGGCGGCGATGACGGCCTCGGCCACCAGGTCGGAACTCAGCGCCGCGGTCTTGATCCGCACGCCCGCCGCCTTGGCCTGGCCGCTGACCAGGTCGAGCGTGCCCTGCGCTTCTTGCGCCCACTCTCCCTCGATGCGCGCGACGTCGTCCGGCGAGAAAGTCAGGGCGCCTTCGAAATAGTTCTTGGGGTAGCGAGGCACGACGGTGATGGCCACCAGCTCGGCCTCGGTCTGTGCAGCGAGGGAAATGGCGCTCTTCACCGCCTTCTTTGAAAGTGTCGAGCCGTCGGTGGCGACGAGGATGCGCTTGAACATGGTTGTTTGCTCCTGGTTTGGATGGTGGCAAGGGTGCTGGCGCGGGCAGGCGTTGACGCAGATCAAGCCCGCCCCGCATGGTTGCGCCTAGCCTTGCGCAATGCAAGCTGCGCTTTCGCTCGAACAGGTCGCGCCCGATGGTCCTGCCGCCTCTTCCTCGCGCGGGAAGGGGGCGTTGCTGGACGATCCGGCCGAGTGGTCGGCATTCGGCCGCGCGCTCGACGGCGATGCGCTCGCAGGCCGTTGGGAATCGCAGGTGCTGGTCGAAGGCATGCATTGCGCCGCGTGCGCCTTTGCGGTCGAGGCCGCGTTGGCCCGGGTACCCGGCGTCGAGAAGGTCGAGGTCAACGCCGCGAGCCGGCGCGCACGCGTCGTGTGGTCGTCGGCGCAGGTCGCGCCTTCCGGCTGGTTCCAGGCAGGCGAGGCTGCGGGCTACCGGCTCGTGCCCGCCGGCGACATGTTTGCGCGCGAGCGCCGCCTGCGTGAAGCACGCGTCGCGCTGTGGCGATGGCTGGTGGCCGGCTTCTGCATGATGCAGGTGATGATGTACGCGTACCCGGCCTATATCGCGCAGCCCGGCGACATGACGCCCGATGCCTCGCAACTGCTGCGCTGGGCATCGTGGGTGCTGACCTTGCCGGTGATGCTGTTCTCGTGCGGGCCGTTCTTTGCGAGCGCGGTGCGCGATCTGCGGGGGCTCCGTATCGGGATGGACCTGCCGGTCGCGCTTGGCATCGCGATCACGTTTGCGGTGAGCAGCGCCGCCACCTTCGACCCTTCGGGGCCGCTGGGCCGCGAGGTGTACTTCGATTCGCTCACGATGTTCGTGTTCTTCCTGCTCACCGGCCGCTGGCTGGAGACGCGCCTGCGCAGCCGCACCGCGGGCGCGTTGGAGGCGCTCATGAACCGCCAGCCCGACAGCGCGGACCGGCTCGCCGCGAGCGGGGACTTCGAGCGCGTGGCGGTGCGGCGCCTGCTGCGCGGCGACGTGGTGCGCGTGCGGCCGGGCGAGAGCTTCCCTGCCGATGGCGTGATCAGCCTTGGCAGTACCACCGTCGACGAGGCCATGCTCACCGGCGAGTCGCGGCCGGTGTTGCGGGACTGCGATGCGCGCGTGCTGGCGGGCAGCCACAACCTGTCGTCGACGGTGCTGGTGCGTGTCGAATCAGTGGGGCAGGGAACGCGCTTCGCACAGATCGTGGCGCTCATGGAGAACGCTTCGATGCACAAACCGCGGCTCGCCTCCATGGCCGATCGCGCGGCGCGGCCGTTCCTGCTGTTCGTGCTGTGCGCGGCCTCACTGGCCGCCGGGCTCTGGTGGTCCGTCGACCCCGGCAAGGCATTGATGGTTGCCGTGGCCGTGCTGATCGTGACCTGCCCCTGCGCGCTCTCGCTGGCCACGCCGGCGGCGATGCTGGCGAGCGCCGGCATGCTGGCCCGGCGCGGTGTGATGGTGCGCAACCTGCAGGCGCTGGAGGGACTGGCATCGGTCGACACGGTGGTGTTCGACAAGACGGGCACGCTCACGGTCGACACGCCGCGCGTCGTCCGCGTGCACTGCCGGCCGGGCACGCCGACCGCAGCGGCCCTGGAGTGCGCCGCTGCGATTGCAGCGCAGTCGCTCCATCCCGCAGCACGTGCGGTCGTCGACGCGTGGCATGCCGCGCCGCATTCGCCGTCGACCTGGAAGACCTTGCAGGTGATCGAGTACGCCGGCATGGGTGTCGAGGCGCGCATGATCGACGAAGGGTTGGATGGCGCGGACACGCGCCGCATGCTGCTGGGATCCGCAGCCTTTTGCGGTGTTCCGCCCCTGGATGCGGACGCGCCGCAGGTCCATTTGAGCGACGAGCAAGGATGGAGGGCGAGTTTCGTGCTGGAGGAGAACGTGCGGGACGACGCGGCGAAGGCGGTGGCCGCGCTGCAGTCGCAGGGGCTGGCCGTTCACCTCCTCTCCGGCGATCGCGCAGCCGCCGCGGGCGCCGTTGCGCAGCGAACCGGCATCGGGAGCGTGAAGGGCGATTGCACACCCGAAGGCAAGCTGCTTTTCATGAGGGCGCTGCAGGACAAGGGCCACGGCGTCGCGATGGTGGGCGATGGCTTGAACGACGGCCCGGTGCTGGCGCGGGCCGACGCTTCGTTTGCTTTCGGCAATGCCGTGCCGCTGACGAAGGCGAGGGCCGACTTCATCGTGATGGGCGGCGAGCTCGGCGTGATCGGCGTGGCGGTCGCGCAAGGCAGGCGCACGATGCGCGTGGTCCGGCAAAACCTCTGGTGGGCCGCCGGCTACAACGCGCTGTGCGTGCCGCTGGCGGCCGCCGGATGGCTGCCCGCATGGCTGGCCGGCCTGGGCATGGCGGCGAGCTCCCTCGTGGTCGTGGTCAACGCGGCGCGGCTGGCGGGTCGCAAAGGCGAAGCGGGGCATTGATGGACATCCTCTTCCTGCTCATCCCGTTCTCCGTCGTGCTGGTGCTGCTGATCCTCATCGCCCTCTGGTGGGCCGTGGACCGTGGCCAGTTCGAGGACGTCGAGCCCGAAGGCCAGCGCATTCTGCGCGAGGATTGATCTGCATCAAGATGCCGCGCAACGCGCGCCCGGACACTGGCCGCATTCAAAGAATGAAGGGCCCGCGATGCAATCCTCGAATCCACCCGCAGCGGTCTACGACGACACCGTGGTGCGGCAATTTGCGCTCATGTCGGTGTTCTGGGGCGTTGTCGGCATGCTGGTAGGCGTGGTCATCGCATCACAGCTCGCGTGGCCGGATCTCAACCTCGGCATCCCCTGGCTGAGCTATGGCCGGCTGCGGCCGCTGCACACCAACGCGGTGATCTTCGCCTTTGGCGGCTGTGCCTTGATGGCGACAAGTTTCCATGTCGTGCAGCGCACCTGCCAGGTCCGGCTCTTCGCGCCGAAGCTGGCCTCCTTCGTGTTCTGGGGTTGGCAGGCGGTGATCGTCGCCGCGGCCATCAGCTTGCCGATGGGCTTCACGCGCGGCAAGGAATACGCCGAGCTCGAATGGCCGATCTCGATCCTGATCGCGGTGGTCTGGGTGGCCTATGCCATCGTGTTCTTCGGCACCGTCGGCACGCGCAAGGTTCGCCACATCTACGTGGCCAACTGGTTCTACGGCGCCTTCATCATCGCGGTGGCCCTGCTGCACATCGTCAACGGCATGTCGATGCCGGCCGGCTGGATGAAGAGCTACTCGATGTACGCCGGCGTGCAGGACGCGATGGTTCAGTGGTGGTACGGCCATAACGCGGTGGGCTTCTTCCTCACCGCCGGCTTCCTCGGGATGATGTACTACTACATCCCCAAGCAGGCCGAGCGGCCGGTGTATTCATACCGGTTGTCGATCGTGCACTTCTGGGCGCTGATCTTCACCTACATGTGGGCAGGCCCGCACCACCTGCACTACACCGCCTTGCCCGACTGGACGCAATCGCTGGGCATGGTGTTCTCGCTGATCCTGCTCGCGCCGAGCTGGGGCGGGATGATCAATGGCGTGATGACGCTCTCGGGCGCCTGGTACAAGCTGCGCACCGACCCGATCCTGCGCTTCCTCATCGTGGCGCTGTCGTTCTACGGCATGGCGACCTTCGAGGGTCCGATGATGTCGATCAAGACCGTCAACGCGCTCAGCCACTACACCGACTGGGGCATCGCCCACGTGCATTCGGGAGCGCTCGGCTGGGTCGGCTTCATCTCGATGGGCTCGCTCTACTACCTGATTCCGCGCATGTACGGCCGCACCGCGATGTACAGCGTGCGGGCTATCGAAGTGCACTTCTGGACGGCCACCATCGGCGTCGTGCTCTACATCGCCGCGATGTGGATCGCCGGCGTCATGCAGGGGATCATGTGGCGCTCCATCAATGCCGACGGCACGCTGACCTACACCTTCGTCGAAAGCGTCAAGGCGACCTTTCCCTTCTACGTGGTGCGCCTGCTCGGCGGCCTGCTCTACCTGGGCGGGATGCTGGTGATGGCCTGGAACGTCTGGATGACGGCGATCTCAGGCATCTCCGCCCGCGCACAGATTCCACCACTCGCAGCCGCCCACGCCTGAGGAAACGCCATGCCTTCGAATTCGAACCAGGCCACCGGTTTCACCCACGAGAAGGTCGAAACCAACAACCTCCTGATGATCGTGCTGATCCTGCTGGTCGTTGCCATCGGCGGCGCGGTGGAGATCGTGCCGCTGTTCTTCCAGAAGTCGACCACCGAGCCGATCAAGGGCCTCAAGCCCTACACGGCCCTGCAGCTCGCGGGGCGCGACGTCTACCAGCGCGAGGGCTGCTATGGCTGCCACTCGCAGATGATCCGCCCGTTCCGCTCGGAGACGCTGCGCTACGGCCACTACTCGGTGGCGGGCGAGTTCGTCTACGACCACCCGTTCCAGTGGGGCAGCAAGCGAACCGGGCCCGACCTGCAGCGCGTCGGCGGCAAGTACAGCGACGAGTGGCAGCGCATCCACCTGAACAACCCGCGCGACCTGGTGCCCGAGTCGAACATGCCGGCCTATTCGTGGCTGGAGAAGAACATCGTCGACGCCGCCTCGCTGCCGGCGCACATGCGGGCGCTGCGCCGCGTCGGCGTGCCCTACACCGACGAGGAAATCGCATCGGCCGCCAAGGACGTCGAAGGCAAGACCGAGATGGATGCCACCGTCGCCTACCTGCAATCCCTGGGCCTCGCGCTCAAGTAAAGGAGCCAGAGCCGTGGACCTCACCACCTTGCGCATCGCCGCCACCGTCGCCTGCTTCCTCGTCTTCATGGGCATCCTGGCCTGGACCTTCTCGCGGCGCAACACGCGCCGCTTCGAAGAGGCCGCACAGCTTCCGTTCGAGCAGGACTGAGAGGAGCGTGCCATGAACGATTTCATCAACGACTTCTGGGCCAACTACGTTGCCGCTGCTTCCGTGGTGAGCATCCTTGCCTGCGCGCTGCTGCTGTGGCTGACCGCGCGCAAGCGCGTGGTGCCAAGCGACGACAACACCACCGGCCACGTCTGGGACGAAGACCTGCGCGAGGCGAACAACCCGCTGCCGTTGTGGTGGATGGGCCTGTTCGTCATCACCATCCTGTTCGGCTTCGCCTACCTCGCCTTCTTCCCCGGCCTGGGCAGCTTCGACGGCAAGCTCGGATGGAGCGCCACCGGCCAGTACCAGGCCGAGGTCGCGCAGGCCGACAAGGAACTGGCCCCGATCTACGCCGCGTATACGTCGATGCCTGTCGAGGCCATTGCGGGCGATCCGAAGGGCATGGCGATCGGCGAGCGGATCTTCATGAACAACTGCGCGCAATGCCATGGCTCCGACGCGCGCGGGAGCAAGGGCTTCCCGAACCTGACCGATACCGACTGGCTGCATGGCGGCGCGCCCGACAAGATCGTCGAGACGATCACCAAGGGCCGCACCGGCGAGATGCCGCCGATGGCCGCTGTGGTCGGGACACCTGACGAAGTGAGGAACCTAGCCCAGTACGTGCTGAGCCTGTCGGGCAACTCGACCGACTCGGTGCGCGCCGGCCTCGGCAAGTCGAAGTTCACGGCCTGCGCCGCGTGCCATGGCATCGGCGGCGTCGGTAACCAGGCCCTCGGCGCGCCCGCGCTCAACGACAACGTGTGGCTGCACGGCTTCGGCCAGGACGCCATCGTCGCGATGATCAACGGCGGCAAGCACAACGTGATGCCCGCGCAGGAAGGGCGGCTGACCGAGGCGCAGATCAAGGTGGTGGCGTCGTACGTCTGGGGCCTGTCGAACAAGCCGCAGGCCAAGCCCGCGCCCTGAAACCGGGAGAGGCCATGCCAGGCTCCGCGCAACCGCGAAAGTTCATTCCCATCGTGCCGGCGGTCGAGTCCACCGGCCTGTACGAGGCGTCGAAGAAGATCTACCCGCGCACCGTGCGCGGCAACTTCGCGCGCTGGCGCTGGGCCATGGTCTTCGCCACGCAGTTGTTCTTCTATGCGATGCCGTGGATCCAGTGGGGCGGACGCCAGTCGCTGCTCTTCGACCTGGCTGCGCGCCGCTTCTACATCTTCGGGCTGGTGCTCTATCCGCAGGACCTGATCTATCTGTCGGGCCTGCTGGTGCTGTCGGCCCTGTCGCTGTTCCTGTTCACCGCGGTGGCGGGCCGGCTGTGGTGCGGCTACACCTGCCCGCAGACGGTCTACACGGAAATGTTCATGTGGGTCGAGCAGAAGGTCGAGGGCAACCGCATCGCGCGCATGCGGCTCGACGGCGAACCTTTCTCGCTGGAGAAGTTGGTGAAGAAGTGGTTCAAGCACGTCGTATGGCTTTGCATCGCGATGTGGACCGGCTTCACCTTCGTCGGCTACTTCACGCCGATCCGTGAACTCGGCCTGGAATTCCTGCAGACGCGCATGGGCTCGTGGGAGGTGTTCTGGGTCATCTTCTATGGCTTCGCGACCTACGGCAATGCCGGCTTCATGCGCGAGCAGGTGTGCAAGTACATGTGCCCCTATGCGAGGTTCCAGAGCGCGATGTTCGATCGCGACACCCTGATCGTCAGCTATGACCTCGCACGCGGCGAGCCTCGCGGCGTCCGCGCCAAGGGGCAGGAGGGAAGGGCGCTGGGATTGGGCGACTGCATCGACTGCTCGCTGTGCGTGCAGGTCTGCCCGACCGGCATCGACATCCGCGAAGGGCTGCAGTACGAATGCATCGGCTGCGGGCTGTGCGTCGACGGCTGCAACACCGTGATGGACCGCATGGCCCTGCCGCGCGGGCTGATCCGATACGCGACCGAGAACGGGCTGGCGAACGGATGGTCGTCGGCGCAGGTCTGGCGCCGGGTGTTCCGCCCGCGTGTGTTGATCTATGGCGGCGTGCTGCTGGTCCTCGGCATCGGCCTGCTCGCGAGCCTGGTGCTGCGGATGCCGCTGAAGGTCGATGTCGTGCGCGACCGCGGCGCGTTGGCCCGCATCGTCGAGGGCGGCCAACTCGAGAACGTCTATCGCCTGCAGATCATGAACGCCACCGAAGAGCAGCAGACCTACCGCATCGAGGCCAACGGGCTGGATGGGCTGCACGTGGCATCCGCCGAAGTCGTGGAAGTGGAGTCGGCCCAGTCGCGCTGGGTGGCGGTCCGCCTGCAGTTGCCCGCCGACAAGGCCCCGGCCGGATCGCACACGGTGCACTTCGAAGTGCGCTCCGCGGATGGACGCGCCCATGTTTCCGAGAAGGCCGTGTTCCTGGTGCCCCGATGAACCCGAAAGGACAAAGCATGACGACAGCGACCGAACCATCCACCTCGCTACCGTGGTGGCGCTTCCCGCTGGTATGGCTGGTCATCGGCCTGCCGGCGGCCGTGGTCATCGCGAGCGTTGGCTCCGCCTGGATTGCCATTCACACCAGCGACTCGGTGGTCGAGGAGGACTACTACCGCAAGGGCGTCGAGATCAACCGTACCCTGGCCGACAAGGGTTTGATGCCGGCGCAGACGGCCCGCAATCATGCGATGACGCCGGCCGGGGACATTCCGGTGCCATCGCGCATCGCCAAGCCATGAGCGCGCGCAAGTGGATCTCGATCCTGTGGCCCGCCTTCCTGCTGGCGAGCCTCATGGAAGTGGTGGTGTTCGCCCTTGTCGACCCTTCGGATCTGCGATGGGGAGCGGAAGGCCTGGGTTATTCGCGGCAGGCGATCTACACCACGAGCTTCCTTGTCTTCTGGGCGATGTCCGCGGCCTCGTGTGCGCTCACGCTGGCGCTGGCCACGGTGCCGCCCGAGGACGAAGGCACGCTGCGCCGCATCAACGCCCGGGCGGATTGACGATGCGCTGCAGGGCCTGCGAATCGAGGATGCGCAGGTTGCGGTGCTGTACCTCGACGATGCCGTCCTCCACGAACTTCGACAGCGTCCGGCTGATGGTTTCCAGCTTCAGGCCGAGATAGCTGCCGATCTCCTCGCGCGTCATGCGCAGGATCACCTCGGAGCGCGAGAAGCCGCGCGCGTGCAATCTCTGCACGAGGTTGAGCAGGAAGGCGGCGAGCCGCTCCTCCGCGCGCATGCTGCCGAGCAGCAGCATCACGCCGTTCTCGCGCACGATCTCGCGGCTCATGATCCGGTGCACGTGGCGCTGCAGCGCCGGCACTTCGCGCGACAGCGCTTCGACGCGCTCGAAGGGGATGACGCAGACCTCCGAATCCTCGAGCGCAACCGCATCGCAGTTGTGATGCTCGTTGACGATGCCGTCCAGGCCCATGATCTCCCCGGCCATCTGGAAACCGGTGACCTGGTCGCGGCCGTCGTCGCTGGCCACGCGGGTCTTGAACACGCCCGTGCGAATGGCATACAGCGCGGTGAAGCGCTCGCCGTTGTGGAACAGCGTCTCGCGCCGGCGCAGCTTGCGCCGCGTCTTGACCAGGCCATCGATGCGCAGGAGTTCGTCGGGCTCCAGCCCGGCGGGCATGCAGAGCTCTCGCAGATTGCAGTTGGAGCAGGCGACCTTGATGTTGTGGGTGATGGTCATGGGCAGTCTTTGTCGATTGCGCAAATTCTGGCGGGCACTACCTGCGATCGGCTTGATGCAGGTCAAGGCATGCAACCGACATCCAGGGCACATTGAATTTCCTTCAATGCAATGCGCGAGTCACACGATGTCTTTCATCTGCCCACCCGCCGAGTCGCACGTTCCCCAATTGCTGCCCTCGGTCGCAATGCTGCGGCGCTTCGAGATCGCCGGTCCGCGCTACACCTCCTACCCCACGGCCGATCGATTCGTCGAGGCCTTCGACGCGGCGGACTACGCGCAGGCATTGCGCCAGCGCCGCAGTGCCGGCGCCCGTGCGCTGCCCTTGTCGCTCTATGTCCACGTGCCGTTCTGCGAGTCGCTGTGCTACTTCTGCGCCTGCAACAAGATCGTGACGCGCCATCACGAGCGGGCGGCAGAGTACCTCGACTACCTGGCGCGTGAAATCGAACTGCAGACGGCGCAACTGGGCCGCGGCGCGCTGGTGAGTCAATTGCACCTGGGCGGCGGCTCGCCGACCTTTCTCGACGACGCGCAACTGGCCCGGCTGATGGACATGCTGCAGGGTGCCTTCACCTTCACGCCGGATTGCGAGCGGTCCATCGAGATCGACCCGCGCACCGTCGACGCCGAGCGACTTGCGAGCCTGTCGGCGCTGGGCTTCAACCGCTTGAGCTTCGGCGTGCAGGATTTCGACCCCGAGGTGCAAAAGGCGATCCATCGCGTCCAGCCGGCCGCGCAGGTCTTCGAGCTCATGTCGATAGCGCGGCAACTGGGCTTCAAGTCGGTCAATATCGACCTGATCTATGGCTTGCCGCTTCAGACCGTGGAGTCGTTCGAGCGCACGCTCGATCAGGTCGCGGAGTTGCGGCCCGACCGCATCGCCCTCTATGCGTATGCGCATCTGCCCGACCGGTTCAAGGCACAGCGGCGCATTCACGTAGCGCAGCTCCCCGTCGCCGCGGACAAGGTGCAGATGCTGGCGCGGTCGATCGCGCTGTTCAGCGCCGCAGGCTATGTCTACATCGGCATGGATCACTTTGCCTTGCCCGATGACGCACTGGCCGTCGCAAAGCGGCAAGGCCGCCTGCACCGCAACTTCCAGGGCTACAGCACGCAACCGGATTGCGACCTGGTGGCGCTGGGCGTCTCTGCCATTGGCCGCATCGGCGCGACCTACAGCCAGAACGCGAAGTCGCTCGAGGAGTACTACGACCATCTCGACCAGCGACGCCTGCCGGTGGTGCGTGGCCTGGCGCTGACGCGCGACGACCTGCTGCGCCGCGCGGTGATCATGGCGCTGATGTGCCAGGGACATCTCGACTTCGAAGCGCTGGGGCAGGCCCACCTGATCGACTTCCGCGACCACTTCGCCCCGGAGTTCGCGGCGCTCGGACCGCTGATTGCCCACGGCCTGGTGCGGCTGAGCGACCACGCGTTGGAGGTCACGCCGCTGGGTTGGTTCTTCGTGCGCGCCATCGCCATGGTGTTCGACCGCTATCTGCAGGCCGATCGGACCCGCACGCGCTATTCGCGCATCGTGTGATGCAAGGCGGCCTGGCGACTGCCGCACTGGTGATGGGCCTTGCCGGAGGCCCGCACTGCGTAGCCATGTGCGGCGCGCCGACGGCGGGGGTGATACGGCTGGTGCGCGCGCCGTTCGAAACCGCACGCGGTGGCACGGCCGTCGCCCAAGGCCTTTCCACGACCCTGGCGTTCCATGCGGGCCGCGTCGCAAGCTATGCATTGGCCGGCGCGGCAGCGGCCCTGGCGACGCAATCGCTCGCGCTTGCAAGCACGCATGTGGCCGCCCTGAAACCCCTGTGGATCCTGTTGCACGCGGCGACGCTGGCGTGGGGCGTCGCGCTGGTGGCGCAAGGGCGTCAGCCAGCGTGGGCGCACCGCTTCGGCAAGGCGATGGCGCTGCGGGTGCGGCCGCTCACGCGCTCCGTTTTCGGCGTCCTGGCCACGGGTGCGCTTTGGGTCCTGATGCCCTGCGGCTTGCTCTATTCGGCATTGGCGCTCGCCAGCCTTGGCAATGGGGCGCTGGACGGCGCCATGGCGATGACGTTGTTCGCTTTGGGCAGCGGCCTTTCGCTGGCTGCCGCACCATGGGCCTGCCAGGGACTGGGACGCAGGCTTGGCCCTGCGCGCGAACGGTGGGGCGCGCGCATCGCCGGTGTGCTGCTCGCCTTGATGGCGCTGGACGCGTTGTGGATGGACCTCGGGCAGCGCATCAGCGACTGGTGCCGGTGAACAAGCGCTTGCCTTGCGCCAGCGCAATGGCAATGGAGTTTGCGGGCGCGACGATTCGCGTATGAAACCAATGCCCGCACACGGCTTGCTGGCCATCGTCGCCATGGCGTGGGTCGCCCATGCCGGAGCGATGGACGCGTCATGCCTCGAGCGCGCCGATGGCCGCGCCGTGGACTTCGTGGCGGCCGCCGCGCGCGAAGCCCCATCGGTCGTGACGCTGGTCGCGAGCGGCGTGGACGTGGGGTGGAGCGTCGGGCAGGCCAGCGACGATGAAGCGGACAGCGCAGGTGTCGCCGGCGAGCCATGGCGCACGCAAGGAGCGCCGTCCGTCGGGCGCAGCACCGCGTCCGGCATCGTCATCCGGCAGGACGGCTTCATCGTGACCAGCGCGCATGCCGTGGCCGGCGCGCACGACGTCACCGCACGGCTCGCCGACGGGCGAGGCTTCAGGGCCAGCATCGTCGGCATCGACAAGCGCACCGACGTGGCGTTGCTCAAGGTCGAGGCGTCCGGACTGGCCGTTGCGCCGATCGCCGGCAGCGCCGTGCTGTGTCCCGGCGAGCCCGTGGCCGCATTGGGATCGGCCCTCGGCTTCGAACAGAGCGTGACCGCGGGAGTCGTTGGTGCCAGCCCGCGTTTCGTGGAAAGCGGTGGCGGCGTGCCGTTCGTCCAGACGGACGTCGCCTTGAATCCGGGAAGCTCAGGCGGACCATTGTTCAATCGCCGCGGCGAGGTGATCGGCATGAATGCGATGGTCTATTCGGCGACCGGTGGACTCGCCGGCTTCTCGCTGAGCGTGCCGATCGACCTGACGCTGCGCGTCGCCAACGAGTTGCGCACCAGCGGCCATGTGACCCGTTCCAGGATCGGCGCGCGCACGCAGCCGCTGACGCCCGAACTGGCGCAGGCTTTCGGCATGAATCGCGTGGTGGGCGCAGTGGTGATCGGAGTGGAGCCGCAGGAAGCCGCGGCGCGCGCAGGCATCCGGCCCGGCGACGTGCTCGTGGCGGTCAACGGCATCGACCCCCGGACGTATGCGGACATCCAGGAGGCCATAGGCACGGCCCGCCCCGGCACCGCCCTCATCCTGACGGTCTGGCGCCATCGGGCGGCCATGCAGGTCAGCGTCATGGCCACCGAGGTGCCCTGGGATGCTCCCGCGGCGCCTGAGCAAGGCTCGCCGTCGCAGCGCGACGATCCGCGCCTGGGGCTGGGCATCATCGAAAGAAAGGCTGCGCAGGAGAGCGGGACGCCCGGGGGCGGGTTGTATGTGCGTGCGGTCTCGGGCGCAGCCCAGCGCGCGGGCATTCACGTCGGCGACCAGATCCTGGGCGTCAACGATGCCGTCACGGCCACGGCCGACGAATTCGACAACGCGCTGGCGGCGGCACGAGGCAACGACGTTGTTGCCATGCTGATCGCGCGGGGGGCGCGGCGGAGCTATGTCGCGATCGACCGTCGTTGAGACAGCGGGCTGGGCGCTGGAAATCCGCGCTACTGCTACTTACTTACTGCCCGCGCGCGTAGCGACCCGGCGGCTGGCCTGTGTGCCGGAGGAACGCGGTGGAGAAGGTGCTCGCCGAGCCGTAGCCGACGCGCTCGGCAACCTCCGCGATGCCGACATCGCGACGGCGCAGCAGATCCTTTGCGAGGGCCATGCGCCACGCGAGCAGATACGCCATCGGTGGCTGGCCCACCGCCCGCGTGAAACGATCGAAGAACGCCGAGCGCGACAGGGCGGCCTTCTTCGCGAGTTGGGCAACCGTCCACGCGCGCGCCGGATCGCCGTGTATCTGCCGCATCGCCTGCGCCAGTCGTGCGTCGGCCAATCCGCGCAGCAGACCCGCTGGCGCGTCTTCGCCCGGCGTCGCGCGCAGCGCCTCGATGAGCAGTACCTCCACGAGGCGCGTGAGCACGAGGTCGCGGCCGGACCGCCGCTCGATCGATTCCTCGCCGACGAGCCGTACCAGCACTGAAAGACGCTCGACACCGCGCACGTGCACCAGCGCGGGCAGCAGCGACACCAGCAACGCCGCATCGGGCGATTCGAAGACGAAGTAGCCGCCCAGCAAGCGCACGTCGGGACGACCTCCGCGTGTGCCGTGGCGAACTTCACCTGATGGCGCGGGCGTTAGCTTGGGGTCGATCCATTCGGGCGTCACAGGCTCGAAGCCCGACATGGTGAAGCCCGGCGTTGCGGGCAGCAGCACGAAGTCGCCCGCCTCGATCGTGAGGGGCCCCTGGCCGTCGACGGCGAGAAGGCAACTCCCCTCGAGCACGGCACAGAAACTCGGCTGGCCGAAGTCCGAGTAGCGAACACCCCAGCGACCGGCGCCGCTGATGCGCTTGGAGAACACGGCCTGCGGCTGGAGCAGCCGGATGACTTCCGAGAGGGGATCGTTCATGGCCGGACGATTGCAAATGAAATTCGGACTTCGCATTGTAGAAAGTCCGCCACGTCATCGATATCGTTCGCACCATGCAAACCAACATCGCAAACCCAATGAAAACCGTATTCATCACCGGCTGCTCTTCCGGCTATGGCCTCGAGACCGCGCGCCACTTCCACGCGCAGGGCTGGAACGTCATCGCCACCATGCGAACGCCGAAAGAAGACGTCTTGCCGCGGTCCGGCCGGCTCCGCGTGACGGCGCTCGACGTGACGAGGCCCGAAAGCATCGCCGCCGCGCTCGATGCGAGCGGACCCATCGACGTGCTCGTCAACAACGCAGGCATCGGACTCCTCGGCGCCTTCGAGGCCACGCCGATGGCCACGGCACGCGAGGTGTTCGAGACCAACACCTTCGGCGTGATGGCGATGACGCAGGCAGTGCTGCCCCAGTTCCGCGCGCGGCGGTCGGGCGTCGTGGTGAACGTGACCTCGAGCGCGACGCTGGCGCCGATGCCGATGGTGGCCGTCTACACCGCGAGCAAGAAGGCGATCGAAGGCTTCACCGCATCGCTGGCGTTCGAGCTTGAAGCGTTCGACGTGCGCGTGAAACTGGTCGAGCCGGGCTACGGGCCGACCACGCGTTTCACGAGCAACGGAGGTCCACGCATGGACGGGTTGATTCCCGATGCCTACGCGTCATTTGCGCAGCGACTCTTCGCTTCATTCGCGCAACCGGCCGCGGTGACGAGCGAGTCCGACGTGGCCGAGGCGGTGTGGCGTGCCGCGAACGATGCATCGGGGCTGCTTCGATTCCCGGCGGGCGCGGACGCGGTGGCGCTGGCCAACGCAAGGTGAGGGCGCTCGGCTGCGCAAGTCGACACGCCGTCCCTCACGCCATCGGGCCAGCCGCGTGGCGACCGGCGATAAAGCCGAAGGTCATCGCCGGGCCGAGGTTGATGCCACCCGAGGGGTAGAACCCGCCCATCACGCTGGCCATGTCGGTGCCGACCGCGTACAGGCCCGCGACCGGTTGGCCGGTGGCACTGACGACCTGCGCATGCTCGTTCGTCTTCAGGCCCGCGAAGGTGCCGAAGCTGCCGGGCATCACCTTCACCGCGTAGAACGGGCCCTGCTGGATCGGTGCAACGCAAGGATTGGGGCCTTCGTGCAAGGGGTCGCCCATCTTGCGGTTGTAGGGCGTGGAGCCGCGTCCGAAGTCCGGGTCCGTGCCTTGGCGGGCGTGCTCGTTGAATCGCTTGACCGTCTCCGCGAGGGCCGCAGGCGGAATGCCGCATGCCTTTGCCAGTTCCTCGATGGTCGCGCCGCGCTTGAGGTATCCGTTGCGAACGAAGCGCCCCACGGGAATCGGGAAGGGCCGCGCATACCCCAGCCCGTAGAGCCGCTGGAAGCGATGGTCGCAAACGAGCCACGAATGCACTTCCTCCCCCTTCGGTGCCTGCGCCACCATGGCTGCCACGTAGTCGTAGTAGCCGTCGGCCTCGTTGACGAAGCGCTTGCCGTTGGAGAGCACGCCGATCAGTCCCGGCTTGCCGCGCTCGATGATGTGCGGGAAGTGGCCGATGGTGCCATCGGCATGGTGCACCCTGGAGACGGGCGCCCATGCGGCTGGCGACGCGACGCTGGTGTCCAGGATGCCGCCCGCTGATTCGCCCAACGTGATGCCGTCGCCCGAGCAGGTCTCTGGCGGCAATGCGAGATGCTCGTTGCCGGTCGGCGTTCTCGGAAACAGCGCCTTGCGGCGGCCGATGTCGTTCGGAAACCCTCCCGCTGCCAGCACGACGCCCTTCGCCGCGCGGATCTCGATGTCGCCGTCAGCTGTCGTGACGACTGCGCCGCACACGGTGCCGCCCTCGAGGAGCAGCCGCTTCGCGGGTGCCGATTCGATCATCTGTACCTTCAGGTCGTCGGCGGATTTCGCGAGGCGGCCGATCAGCGCCACGCCATTGACCAGATGCATCGCCCGGCGATGGAACGCAAGGTCGCGCAGGTGACGCAGGAAGCGCTTCGTCACGTGCAGGAACGACTTCGGCGAGCGCGTCATGCTGAGAAACGCGCCGAGGTCCGCGCCCGCCATGATCGGCATGCCGAGGAACGACGTTTCCCGCATCGTCTTGCGCAGGCGCTTGTTCAGTGCACCCAACTCGCGGGCGTCGTATGGGGCGGCAATCACCTGATGCCCTTCGGTGCCGGCGCCGGCCACCTTGCCGTGCACGTCGGGAATCGCGTTGCCATCGGCGAATTGCAGCGCTGTGTTCTTCTCGAAGAACGAGACCATCTCCGGCGCGTTGTCCAGGAACGCATCGACCCTGGTCGCGTCGTAACGGTCTCCCAGTTCGTTCTTCAAATACGTGCGCGGTTGTTGCGGGTCTTCATGGATACCGGCGCGCCTGGCGAGCGGGTTGCCCGGCGCCCACATCCATCCGCCGGACCAGGCGGTGGCGCCACCGAACACGGGCGCCTTTTCCACGACCACGACCTTCAGGCCGTGGAATGCCGCAGTCACCGCGGCCGCGAGGCCCGAGGCGCCGGAACCGACGACCAGCAGGTCGCAGTCGATGCTGCGCGGCTGGGTTTGGACGGAGGCCATGGCAGCTCCGTTCACGCGTCGAGGTGCGCGAGCACGCGCATCGTCGCGGCCAGCGCACGGCGGGCCCGTTCGGTCGCGCCGACGGTGCGTGCCAGGGTATGCATGGGTATTTCAAGGCTCAGCGGAATGTCGCGCGGCACGGCGCGCAGCAGGCCGACCAGATCGACGCCGCCATCACCGGGAAACAGTCGCTCGGCGCGGGCCTGGTCGAGGATCGCCTCCATCGTCGGCGGGATCTCGGCGGGCACGTCGCAGAACTGCATGTAGCGCAGGCGCGAGGGCGGGACCGATGCGATGTCCTCGATGCGGCTGCGCGAACGGCTGAAGTGGAATGGATCGATCAGCACGCCGGCGTTCTTGCTTGCGCAGCGGTCGACGATCCGCGCGGCCTGCGTCAGGTTCCTGGCTTCGGTCCACGGCATGAATTCGAGAACGGCGCCCAGGCCGTAGCTGTCGGCGAGCTCGCAGAATGCTCCGAAGGATTCGATCTGCCGGGCGTCGTCGGGATCGTTGCCCGCGACCAGCAGTTCGCTTGCGCCGAGCCGTGCGGCCGTGGCGATCGCGGCTTCATGGTCGGCGGCGCGGGTGTCGGGCTTGATGCGAAAGATCTCTGCATCGAGCACCTTGATGCCGGTGTCCGCAAGCCGCGCTTCGACTTCGCGCAGCAGCGGCGTGTCGCCGACGATGTCGTATTGCGGTTCGGTCGGCGTCGCCGGCAGCAGGCGGATGCCGACGTGGCTGTAGCCAGCCTCGAAGGCACACGTCACCATCTCGGGTGGCGTCAGTTCGAGGACCGTGAGGGCGGCGAGGGAAATGGGGCGGGTCATGTCTTTGTCTCCGGTTTGAATGTCAGCGAGGCGCCGCGACCTCGACCACTGCGCCGCTGCGGGCCGCCTGTGCCAGCGCTTCCACGACGCGCAGGTTCTGCAAGCCGTCGCGCGCGCTGACCAGCGGGGTCGCTTCGCCGCGGATCACCGCGCAGAAGTGGCTCAGTTGCAAGGCGAGCGGATCATGGCGTTGGCCTTCTACGATGGATTCAGTCATCGGCTCGTACCACGAGTGCTTCTGGCCGGGTGCAAAGCGCTTCAGCCGCATCGTCGGAATCGACAGGGAGCCCTGGGTGCCGACGATGCCATAGCAGTCTTCGTCCGCGTAGCTTGCATAGTCCTTGTTCTCTCGCGAGGTCTGTTCCCAACTGCGCGCAGCGGCGGCGGTGTCGGAAAGTACGAATGTGCCCAGCGCGCCACTGGCAAAGCGCAAGAGCATCGCGGCGGTGTCTTCCACTTCGAAGCCGCGCGTCGCACTGGAGGCGGCGGCCTGCACCGAGACGATTTCGCCGCAAAGCGTGCGCAGGTTGCCAATCTCGTGGATCAGGTTGATCAGGATCGGGCCGCCTCCCCGTTGGCGGCGCCATGACGCGTCTTCAAAGTAGTTGTCGGGCTTGTAGAACAAGGCCGCGCCGGTCACGGCGACGATCTTGCCGAGCGCGCCTTGCTGGATGACTTCGCGCGCTTTCGCAAGGATCGGGCTGTGCGCCCGATGATGGCCGACCAGCACCCGTGCATTGCTGCGCTCGACGTGTCGTGCCAGCCGCTCGCCTTCTTCGACGGTGTGGGCGACCGGCTTCTCGACCAGCGCGGCCACGCCGGCATCGACGCACTCGATGGCATTCGCCACGTGCAGGTGGTTCGGCGTCGCGATGATCATCCCGTCGGGCTTGCCTTGCGCCAGCAAGTCGGCCAGGCGCTTGAAGATCGGCACGCCGGCCTCGTCGGCCAGGGCAGCCGCGGCTGGCGAAGGATCGACGATCGCCGCGAGCGTGCAATCCTCGCTCTCCCGGATCAGCTCGACATGGCGGCGCCCGATCCCGCCCGCGCCGGCCACCGCAATGTGCAGGGACGGGCGGGTGGGGGACAAGGCTGCGGACGAAGGTGTGTTCATGGGTTGTCTTCCGTTGGGGCGCATCGGTTGTGCGATGGGGCAATGTATTGAAAACGGATTGCATGAACAACGGGCCGGTTGTGGTTCTATGATTCACGAATCGTGAATCTCAACTTTCAGCTGGATGACTTGCGCGTGTTCTGCCTGGCGGCGCGCAAGGCCAGCTTTGCGGCGACTGCGACCGAGTTGGGCACCTCGCCGGCCTATGTCAGCAAGCGGATCGCGATCCTGGAAAAGGCACTCGGGGTCACGCTGTTTCATCGGGCAGCCCGGCGGGTCACGGTGACGGACGACGGCGAGCGCGTGTACGCCTCGGCCCAGCAGATCTTCCAGGGTGTCGACCACCTGGGCGAGACCGTCGCGGGTGGCCGGCTCGATCCGCGGGGCAAGCTGCGCGTGACGACCAGCTTTCGTCTGGGGCGCAAGCACATTGCACCGGCCCTCTCGTTGCTGGCAAAGCGCTACCCGGCACTCGACATCACGCTCGATGCCGTGGACCGCCGCGTCGACCTGATCAGCGAGAGCATCGATCTCGACGTGCGGGTGGGCGAAGTGGACGAGCCGCACCTGGTCGCGCATCGCATTGCTGCAAGCCGACGCGTACTGTGCGCCGCGCCCAGCTACCTGGAACGTCGAGGCGCTCCCGCCAGCGTCGCCGAACTGAGCCAGCATGATTGCCTGGTCCTGCGCGATCGCAACCAGGCCTTCGGCGTGTGGCGCCTGACCGGCCCGGGCGGTGTCGAGAAGGTCAAGGTCACCGGTCGGCTGTCATCCAACAATTCGGAAATCGTTCGCGGCTGGGCCATCGACGGGCACGGCATCCTGCTGCCGGCGGTCTGGGACCTGCACGCGGACCTTGTCGCCGGGCGGCTGGTGCCGATCCTGCCTGCCTGGTCGCAGCCCGCCGACATCTGGGCCGCGAGCACCGTTCGCCTGAGTCATTCGGCCAAGGTGCGCGTGTGCGTGAAATTCCTTCAGGAGCAGCTTGATGGCGATGGCCCGCTTGCGTTGAAGCGGATTGCGGGAGCGTGATGCTGAAGACTAGGATTCGCTGAATGCCGACCCTCCGCGCACTGCACAGAACCTCGGCGGTCCTCATCGCCGCATTTGCGCTCCTGCATCTCGCAAATCACCTGGTCTTGCTCGCCGGCGTGCCTGCGCACATCGCGTTCATGAAAGCTGCACGTGTCGTCTACCGGCAGCCGTGGGTCGAGGTACCCCTGCTGCTGTGCGTTGCGTTCCAGGTCGGCAGCGGGCTCTGGCTGGTGGTTCGCGGCTGGAAGCATGGGCGCGGGGCGGTGGCACGGCTGCAAGCATTGTCCGGCGCGATCCTCGCGTTCTTCCTGCTCATTCACGTGGGCGCCGTGCTGTCGGGGCGCATGCTGCTCGATCTCGATACCAACCTCTACTTTGCCGTCGCGGGGTTCTACGTCCCGCCGTTTCAATTCTTCTTCTGGCCGTATTACTTCCTGGCCGTTCTCGCGCTGTTCGCGCACCTGGGTTGCGCTGCCTGGCGGCACCTTTCGAAAGCGCCGCCGCGTTCGCGCCGCCTCGCGCTCGCGTTGCCGTTGCTGGTCGGCAGTGTTGTCTCCTTGCTGATCGTGCTGTCGCTCGCAGGCAAGATACAGCCGGTCGAGGTTCCCGCAGAGTACAAGGCCAAATTCACACTCCAGCAGAGCTGAAAAACACCACCGAAGCGCCTGCGGCGCCTCCCCCTCAAGTCACCTCGAGGGGCGTACCCGGCGGCCCGGTAAGGCCGGTTCCGCGGGTGCCCACCAACAGTCTTCGCAGTGCTCGTCCTCGTTTCAGACGTCGCGGGTCACGCGATGTCGTGGCGGAAAACCGAGATGACGTTGCGTTCGACGGTACGCGGATTGGCGACGAGTGGCGTCAGACGACACGGCTTGCGTGACCCACCCAAAAGGCATCGCGCAGCTTGCGCTTGTAGAGCTTGCCGGTGGGCAGGCGCGGCAGCTGGTCGGTGAAATCCACCGACTTCGGGCACTTCAGGTGCGCCAGGTTCGATCGGCAGAAGTCGATCAGTTCTTCCGCCAGCTCGCGCGTGTGGGCCACGCCCGGAACGGTCTGCACCACTGCCTTGACCTCTTCGCCGAGGTCCGCGTTGGGCACGCCGAACACCGCGGCATCGGCCACCTTGGGATGGGTGATGAGCAGGTTCTCGCATTCCTGTGGATAGATGTTGACGCCCCCCGAGATGATCATGAAGGTCGAGCGGTCGGTGAGATAGAGGAAGCCGTCGTCGTCGAGATAGCCCATGTCGCCGACCGTGGTCATCGTGCCGTCGGGCGATCGAGTGAGCGCAGTGCGCTCCGGATCGTTGAAGTAGGTAAAAGGCGATGCCGTCTTGAACCAGATCTCGCCGGTCTGGCCCTTGGCCACCGGCTGCATCTGCTCGTCGAAGATATGGATGTCGCCGAGCAGCACCTTGCCCACGGTGCCGCGATGAGCCATCCATTCGGGCGTGTCGCAGGCGGTGAAGCCCATGGCCTCGGTGGCGCCGTAGTACTCGTGGATGATGGGGCCCCACCACGCGATGATCTGCTCCTTCACCTGGGCCGGGCAGGGCGCGGCGGCGTGGACCGCGATCTTCAATGTCGACAGGTCGGCCGCCGCCCGGTCCGCGGGCGGCAGCTTGAGCAGGCGCGAGAACATCGTCGGCACCAGTTGGGTGTGGGTGACGCGATGCTTCGGGATCAGCGCCAGGTACTGCTGCGGGTCGAAGTTCTCCATGATGATCACGGTGCCGCCATGTCGAATCGCCAGGCTCACGTTGGACAGGGGCGCCGCGTGATACAGCGGCGCCGGCGAGAGGTAGGTCATCCCCTCTTCGCAGCGCCACAGCGCGCTCAGGAAGTCGAACAGCGGTAGCGGCTGGCTCGGCGGGTTGTCCGGCAGCGGCCGCAGCACGCCCTTGGGCTTCCCGGTGGTGCCCGACGAGTACAGCATCGCGGTCCCCAGCCACTCGTCCGCGATCGGCGTGTCTGGCTGGCCTGCGACGGCCTCGTCCAGGTCGACAAGCTGCGCTGCGCCGACGACCTGCCCCGCGAGGCCGGCACCGCCACCCGCCACCAGGCACAACTTGACGTTCGGGCAATCGGCGAGCGCCTGCCGCGCCACGGCCAGCTTCTCGGCCGAGGTGATCAGCACCTTGGCCTCGCAGTTGTTGACGATATAGGCCATCTCCTCCGCGGTCAGGTAGGCGTTGATGCAGGTGAAGTAGAGGCCCGAGCGCTCGCCCGCCACGCACGATTCGATGAAGTAGCGGTTGTTTTCCATGAACACGGCGTAGTGGTCCAGCCGCTTCAGGCCCTGCGCGCGCAGCAGGTGCGCCAGGCGATTGCTGCGCGCCTCCAGTGCCGCGTAGGTGAGCGATTCGCCACTCGAGGCCATGATGAAAGCGGGGCGGTCGGCGTGCTGCCGTGCGTATTTGCCTGGGTACATCGTGGGTCTCCGGGTGGGCTCGACGGTGCCGAATTGTCCCGATTCAGTGGCCGCGCGCGATCAGGGCTTGCCCGCGAACCGCTGATGCGCCGAACCGCGATCCGCCGAACCGCGATGCGCCCGATAGATACACAGCGGACACAAGCCATTCACCCACTGTTACGCAGGCGCCTCCTGCTGTCGCGTGCCCGTTGCACTCGCTTCCTAAGCTTCATTCAACCAACCGCCAAGGAGAAAGCGATGAACGAAGCAACATGCATCACCCAGGTCCACACATCCGGCGTCAGCCGCATCGCGGGGATGCTGCAACTGTTGCAGGACAGCGTACCGATCCAGCGGCGCGTCGTGCGCAGCGGCGACGTCGTCTACCAGGTGGGCCAGCAGTTCAACTGCCTGTATGTCGTGAACTCCGGCTTCTTCAAGATGGTCAACCTCTCGGGCGAGGGGCGCGAGCAGGTGGTCAGCCTGCACTTCAAGGGCGACTGGATGGGCCTCGACGGCATTGCGAACGGGCAGTACGGCTGCGATGCCGTTGCCATGGACACGGGCGAGGTCTGGGCAATTCGCTATGACACGCTGATCGAGGCGGCCGTGCGCACGCCGGCGCTGCTCACCGCGATGCATGGCGCCATGAGCCGCGAACTGGTGCGCGACCATGACGCGATGCTGTCCCTGTGCTCGCTGCCGGCCGATGCGCGCGTGGCCGGCTTCCTGCGCTACTGGGCCGACGCGCTCGACCAGCGCGGCCTGCGCACCGACCAGTTCACGCTGCGCATGACGCGCGCCGAGATCGGCAACTACCTCGGCATGACGCTGGAGACGGTGAGTCGCGCGCTGTCGCGCCTGGCGCGCGGCGACGTGATCCGCTTCGTCGAGAAAGGGCGGCGCGACATCCACATTCCGCGTGTCGAGGCACTGACGAATTTCATCCGCGACATCAGCGCGCCTGCCTTGGGCGCGGCGGCCCTTCACTGATCGGCGTTCGGCCCGTCGCATGGAAAGGGCAGCCATGAAGAAGCTGTGGACCTATGCGCATGCCACGATCGCGCTGTTTGCGTGGGCATTCATTCTCCTGGCGCTGTCGCTCGCGGTGATGAATGCGAGAGCCGCGATCGACGACGACATGGCCTACGCCGTGATCGTGTCGTTCGTGGCGATCGGTCATCTGAGCGGGGCAAGCTACCTGGTGCGCCGCATCCGGGACGATGTTCGCGCCGCGAAGCAAACGCATTCTTGAGCGCCCACCCATGAGCCCTTGAGGCAACCAGCAGGGCCTCACTCAATGGCGTCGGGATTCCAGCGTGGCCTGGCAATTGGCGCAACGAATGGCGGCGGGCTGCGCCAGCAGGCGTGAACGCGTGATCTCCTCGCCGCAGTCGGCGCAGATGCCATAGCGACCGTCGGCCAGCCGGCGTTCGGCCAGTTCGATGTCGTGCAGCCGGCGGCAGTCGAATTCGATTTCTGCATAGAGCAACTCTTGTTGCCGTTCGAGTTCCGCATCGTCGGCATGGCCGTGCACGTCGCTCCCGACGGAGAGGGCGCTGCTGTCGACGTGGGGAGCCCTGCTGCGCAACTCGCCGAGCACTTCGCGCTTCATGGCCTGGAGTTGCTTCGCCAGGGCGATGCGGTCTGCTGTGCTGAGGTGGTTCATGTCGACGTACGGATCGAGGCCTGCGGTCTGGCAAATGTAGGCCGTCTATCGGGGCGATGACTTGCGCTGAATCAATGAATGGGGCGGGGTGCCTTGGTTGCCTCGATGCCGGCATTAGGCATGGGCCGAGGAGAAGTCGGGGCACCCGCACCGGGGGCTGCGACGTTCTACAACGCGCTGCTCAGCACCTTTGCCATCGCCTGTTCGAGTTCGCTGCGCGTGTAGGGCTTGCGCAGCAAGTCCCATCCGTGCGGCTCGCCGAGCAGTTCGCTGGAATAGCCCGACATCAGCAGCACCGGCAATTCCGGCCGCTGGGCGCGCACCAGTTCGGCCAGTTCGGTGCCGCGCATGCCGGCGCCAAGGACGATGTCGGTCAGCAGGAGGTCGAAGTGCGTCTTCTCACCCAGCACGCCCAGTGCTTGCCGGGCATCCGCGCAGACGACCACCTCGCAGGCCATCGCTGCCAGGAAAGCCTCGACGACGTTGCGCACCTCCGCATCGTCCTCGACCAGCAGCACGCGCAAGCCGGGCGGAACGCGACCGGGCAGGGCGGCGTCGACGTCTGCATCGGCGCTCACGCGACCTTCGACGCGCGGCAGGTACAGCGTTACCGTCGTGCCGGCGCCCGGTGCGCTGCGCAGCGTGATCGCGCCGTGCGACTGCCTGGCAAAGCCATAGACCGTCGACAGGCCAAGGCCGGTGCCGCGGCCGGCTTCCTTGGTGGTGAAGAAGGGCTCGAAGGCGCGTTCCTTCACCGACTCCGGCATGCCCACGCCGGTGTCGGTGATGGAGATGGCGACATAGCCGTCGACGGAGGGCGCAAGCTCTGTCCTGAGCTCGGAAGGCAGCGTGGTTGCGGCCCCGCACGCAAATGCGATGGTGCCGCCCTGCGGCATGGCGTCGCGCGCGTTGATCGCCACGTTCAGCAAGGCGGATTCGAGCTGCACCGGGTCGGCCATGCACAGGGCGTCCTTTGCGGCCAGCGTGATGGCAATGCGCTGGTCGAGCGTGCGCGCGAGCATGCCGGCCAGGGAGGCCAGCAGCGCCCGGGTGTCGACGACGGTCGGCTGCAGCACCTGCCTCCGCGAGAAGGCCAGCAGCTTGCCCGTGAGTTCGGCACCACGGCGTGCCGCGCGATATGCGGCCCCGACCAGTTGCTGGACCATCGGGTCGTCCGCGGAGGCGGGCAACTCCTCCAGCACCTGGAGGTTGCCCGAGATCACGGTCAGCAGGTTGTTGAAATCGTGCGCCACGCCCCCGGTGAGCTGGCCCACCGTTTCCAGCCGCTGCGCATGGTTCAGTGCCTCTTCGCTGGTGGTGCGTTGCATTACCGTGGCCAGCATGCTCGACAGCGATTCCAGAAAGCGCACCTCGTCGTCGCCGAAGCGATGCGGCGTGCGCGAGCGCACGGCCAGCGTGCCGATAGTGCGGCCCCTGTCTCCGAGGGGCACCGACAGTTCGCACACCATGCCCGCCTTGAGATATTGCGTCGGGATGGTGAATCGCCGCTCGGTGGCGTAGTCGCGCATCAGTACGGGTTCGCCCTTCGCGACTACATGCCCCGATGGCGAGCCCGGCTCGTTCGCGACGCGCTGGCCCGGCGATTCCTCCGGCAGCAGGCCCACGCCGGCAGCGATGCGGAATTCAACGCCATTGGCTTCGAGCAGCAGGATCTTGGCCATCTCGACCTGGAGCGCCTCCGCCGCGATTGTCGGCACCAGTTCCAGCAGGTGCTGCGAATCCCGTGCCTCCACCGCGAGCCGCCCGAAGCGGGCCAGGTACTCGGCATAGTGGGCGCGTCGCAGCGCCTGCTTGACGCGCGGATACGCACCCACGTTGCGGATGGCGGCCACCACGTAGGGCAGGCCCTGGTCCTGCAAGGGGCTCAACGCGATCTCGACCATCACTTCGCTGCCGTCGCGGCGCCGGGCGACCAGGTCCATCTGCATTCCCATCGGCCGCGCCCGCGGATGCTCGGCATAGGCGTTGCGATAGCCGGCATGGCGCGGCCGGATGGCGTCGGGCACCAGTTCATCGACAGGCAGGCCGATCAACTCGTCCGCCGAGTAGCCGAGGAGTTCGAGCGCTGTGGGGTTGGCCAGCCTGATCGTCCCCTGCAGGTCGACCAGCAACAGCGCGTCGGGGTAGGCGGCGAAGAGCGTGCGATACAAGCGCGCTGTCGTCCAGCCCCGGCAGCGAGGGCAAGGGCGCCATCAGCCCGCCTCGACCTTGGGGACCAGGATGTAGCCGGCGCCGCGCACCGATTTGATGATCTGCGGGTTGTCCGGGTCGGCCTCGACCTTGCGGCGCAGCCGGCCGATCTGCACGTCGATGGTCCGGTCGAACGGGCCGCCGTCGCGGCCACGCGTTTCCCCGAGCAGGAAGTCGCGCGACAGCACGCGGCCGGGGTGCGTGACCAGGGTGTTGAGCAGTTCGAACTCGCCGGTCGTCAGCGCGACCTCGTCGCCATTCGGGTCGATCAGGCGGCGGGCGGCGGTGTCGAGTTGCCATTGGGCGAAGCGCCTCACGGTCGATGGTTCCGCGGGCGGTTGCCGTGCCGGTGTGCCTTCGGGCGTCGTTGTCGCGGGCGTGAGCCTGCGCAGCACGGCCTTGATCCGGGCCAGAAGTTCCCGCAGGTCGAAGGGCTTGGTGACGTAGTCGTCCGCGCCGACTTCCAGGCCGACGACCTTGTCCACGGCATCGCCCCGGCCGGTGACGATCACCAGCCCGCAATGCCAGTGCTCGCGCAGCTTGCGGGCGATGGCGAATCCGTCTTCGCCGGGCAGGCCCAGGTCGAGCAGGACGAGCGCGGGCGCATCGCGCGCCATCAGGTCCATGAGTGCCGTGCCGGAATGGACCTGGCTGACCCGAAAGCCGTGGCTTCCGAGATAGGTGGCCAGCAACAGCGTGATGTCGGTTTCGTCGTCGAGGACTGCGAGGTGCGTGGGAATGTTCACGCGCGGAATGGTAGTGCGTGCGGTCCTTCAGGCCAACAGCAGGGCTGCCCGCGTTCCGATCGCGGCGTCCGGCTCCGCCGGTGCCTCCCTGGCGATCGCTTTCCAGTCGTCATGCGTGAGGAGTTGCGCGGCGCGCGGCAGGATCTCCCTTTCCTCGGTCGCGAGATGATGACGGTAGTAGACGAGGTAGAGAGCCGCCGCAGCCTCCACCCGCGAGCGGAGCACCACCGCGTCGCCGATGATTCCCTTCAGCAGGGAGACCAGTTCCTCTCCGGCGGCTGCGATGGCCCGGTGCTCCTGCTTCAGCCGGTTGATCGGCAGCCGCAGGTCGGGATCGCGCATCACCAGGCGTGCGAAGGCCGTGTCCTCGAAAGGATGGTGGACACGATCACCGAACTCGCGCAGGCACGTGACGATGTCGAGCATGCGGTCGTAGTCCGGCTCGCCATCCTCGTGGAACTCGGCGACCTGCTGCTTCAACTGGTCGAGCAGCCGCGAGAAGGTGAGGTGATCGGCATGCCATTGGGGGATCATGTTGGTCATGAGGTTTCTCCTTCAGCCCACGCAGATTGCGTTCGGCCGCGCGGCTTCCCGGGAATCCTTCGAATTGGCCACTTCGGTGCCGAATGCCTGCAAGCGCGCCGCGCAGCTGCCGTCCTCGACCTCGCGCGCGGTGAAGGTCGTGCTGAGGATGGGCGCGCGGCCTGTCAGTTGGGCGATCTCCGCGGCGGCGTTCGGCCCGCCGCTTCCGCCCATGACCGACACGACGGCCACGTCGGGCAACTGCTTTCGGAACCTGGCCACGAAGCTGCGCATCGGCCCTGACAGCCGGAGGATCCAGATGGGCGACACCAGCACCACCACATCGAAGTCAGATGGCGGCGGCCCGTCATAGCGGACGGCTGGCTTCAGCCGGAACACCGAATCGAGAACGCAGCGCGCATTGCCATATCCGCCGCTGCGGCTGTGGGCCTCCGTGATCTCCGCCATCCGCCAGTCCTGCTGCATGCAGAGCAGCTTCGCCAGGTTGCGCGAGGTTCCGGTGAGGGAATGGACAACTACGAGGACTTTGCTCATCGCCTGGCTCCGTGTCGTTCTTCAGGGATTCAATGTAGGGCGGGCGGCGGCGCGGGGTCTTGCGTTGCATCAATGAAGCGGCCTTTCCTCCCTTGCGCCTTCCGCGTTTCCAGCGCAAGGGGCCGCATGGCTTCGAGACGCTTGACGCACATCCATCGCGTCGGCCCGCCGGTTCGCACAGACTGCCGGGATGAATCCGGCAGCGCCTCCCACCGTCGACCCGCGCCTCGCCATCGCGCTGCGCCGGCACATCCAGGCCGCGACCGGTCGGGTGGTGGCGCTTGTGGAGACCCATATCTCGTGGGTGCTGCTGACCGATGCGATGGCATACAAGCTCAAGAAGCCGGTGCACCTGCCGTTTGTCGACTTCCGCACGCTGACGGCGCTGCAGCGCTCTGCCGACCATGCACTCGACATCTACACACCCGAGGCCACGCGCCGTACCTTTGCGCGCCTTGCCGACGGCGCCCGGATCGCATTGCAGGCCGGTTTTCCGGTGATCGTCGATGCCGCGTTCCTGCGCCGCGCCGCGGCATCGCTCTGCGCGCTCTGGATGTCGGGGTCCTGAGGACGTTCAGGGCAGCAGCACCGCCGCACCCTGCACCCGTCCGGCCCGAAGGTCGGCCAGCGCCTCGTTGGCCTGCGCGAGCGCATAGGTCGCGATGTGCACCTGCAGCGGATGCGCCTGCACATGGACGAGAAACTCGTTCGCGTCCTGGCGTGTGAGGTTGGCCACCGACACGACCTGCCGTTCTTCCCACAGCAGCCGGTATGCAAAGGCCGGGATGTCGCTCATGTGGATGCCGCCGCAAACCACGCGTCCGCCCTTGCGCACGGCGCGCAAGGCGGCGGGCACCAGGCTGCCGACCGGCGCGAAGATGATCGCTGCGTCAAGTGGCTGGGGCGGTAGCTCGTCGGAGCCGCCGGCCCACACGGCACCGACGCTTCGCGCAAACGCCTGGCCCTCGGCGTCGCCGGGTCGCGTGAACGCATGAACCTTGCAGCCCTGCACCGTGGCGACCTGTGCGATCAGATGCGCCGCGGCGCCGAAGCCGTACAGGCCCAGGCGCCGCACGCCCGGGCCGGCCGCCTTGAGGCAGCGCCAGCCGATCAGGCCGGCGCACATCAGCGGCGCGACGCGCGCGGGCGCCTGGTGCAACAGTCCGAGCGGCAGGCAGAAGTCGGCTTCGGCCACGACGTGCGTCGCGAACCCGCCGTCGCGGTGGTAGCCGGTGAAGCGGGGCGTGTCGCACAGGTTCTCGCTGCCGTGCGTGCAATAGAAGCAATGGCCGCAGGTGTGGCCAAGCCAGGGCACGCCGACCAGTTCGCCAATGCGATGGGACTGGACGCCGGCGCCCAATGCCTCGACGACGCCGACGATCTCATGACCCGGCACGATCGGCAGCACGGGCAGGGGCAGGTCGCCGTCCACCACATGCAGGTCGGTGCGGCACACGGCACAGGCCACCACGCGCAACCGCAACTCGCCCGTGGCAGGTGCGGGCACCGGGCGCTGCTCCATGCGCAGCGGCTGGCCCGCAGCAGGCAGCACCATGGCCTGCATCGTCGATTCAGCATGCATCGCGCGACCTCCTGTATGTGCCGGCAACCCGTTCGTGACGATCGCCCCGATTATCCGGCTCGGCCCTTGAGCCGGCAGGGCGCCTCGCGCTCGGTGCGAGGGCCGCATCCAGCCGCTGATCTCCGGCATGTCGTGCCCGTGGTTCCGCTTCCTGCGAGCGGCACCGGCTCCCGTCGTCCTCAGCGCATGTTGCCGGTATGTCCAAGCGAGTAGCGCCCCGGCTGGGGCCACACGGTAAGCCCGTGCGGCTGGGTGCCGACCGGTATCTTCGTCACCTCACCCGAGCTGGTGTCGATGGAATAGACAACGTCGTCGTAACGGCCGGACAACCACAAGCGGCTCCCGTCCGCGCTCACATTGCCCATGTCCGGACTTCCGCCGCCGGAAATGGGCCAGGTCGCCACCACCTTGCGGGTTGCGAAGTCGAGCACCGAAACGCTGCCCGGCCCGCCCTTGGTGCCATGGATCTTGTTGGACCCGCGGTTGGAGATGTAGAGCTTCGTGCCATCGCGGCTCGGGTAGAGGCCGTGGGTACCGACGCCGGTCGGGATGTAGCCGATCTCGCGGAACGCGTCGCCATCGATCATGAAAACGCCGTCGGCCATCATGTCCGCCACGTAGTACACCTTGCCGTCCGGCGAGACGCGGATGTCCTGCGGCATGCCGCCCTTCGACAGCTTCAGGTAGCCGATGACCTTGCGCTCGACCATGTCGATCTTGGCAAGATAGCCGCCGAACTCGCAGGTGAAGATCGCGTAGCGGCCGTCGATGGCGAAATCTGCGTGGTTGATGCCTGCGCATTGGGGCACCTGTAGCGAGAACTCCATCGCCATGGTGTGCGGATCGCGAAAGTCCAGGCGCTTGCGGGCCTCGGCCACGACGATCGCATGCTTGCCGTCCGGCGAGAAGTACATGTTGTAGGGGTCGTCCACCGCGATCGGCTTGCCGGCCTTTCCGGTCATCGGATCGAGCGGGGTCAGCGTGCCCTTGGTCGTGCCCTCGGCATTGTTGGCGACCCACAGCGTCTTCAGGTCCCACGAGGGCACGACGTGCTGCGGATTGGTGCCGACCTTGAACCGGTCGACCACCTTGTTCGTGGCGGGATCGATCACGTAGACGTCGTTCGACTTGACGTTCGGCACGTACACCCGGGGCAGCGCCCCCGCGGCCGCGGGGCTGAACTTGCCGGCGGCCGTCTCGCCGTACAGGTTCGCCGAATCGACGATGGCGGGCATGCCGGGCAGGGCCGGCTGGATGGTCGGCGTGGCCGCGTGCGCCTGAACGGCGCACAGGGCAGCGACGGCAAACGAACAGGCGAGAAGAGGAGAGCGTGTTGGGTTCATACGTGTAATGGGCAAGGAGTGATGGGGTTCAAGGACGCGTGGTGTCCTTGCGAATGGCATTGACGGTCGCGGCCACGATGGCGTCGGTGCCCAGCCGGCCCAGCTCGGCGGTCGCCCGACGCGGGTCGCCGCCGTAGACGCCATCGGCCGCACCCGGTTTGGGCGCCTGCCGCATGCGCGCCTCCCGCACCATTTGCGGCGCGGCGGCCAGTTGCAGCGAGGTATCCGAAAGGCCCGCGTGCGTGCCGATCTCGTCGTCGCGAAAGCCCTTGCTTCGCAGGATCTTCGCAAAGCCCTCGGAACTGGTCTCGTAGTACTCGGGCGGCACGAAGGCCCGGGCCGTCGAGCCGGCCCAGCCCTTGTTGAGCTGTGCCACCACGCGCTGGATGCTCTTCTGGTAGCCGCCGTGATCCCCGAGAAAAACGATGCTGCGAAAGCCGTGCGCCTTGAACCCGTTGGCGGCCGAGGCGAGCGTTTTCTCGAAGGCGTCCTCGGGCACCGTGATCGTGCCGGGAAAGCGCATGTGCGAGGTCGGCGGGTCGTAGCCGCCCTCCGGCACGTAGGCGATGACCGGTGCAACGATGGCATCGCCCAGCGACTCGGCGATCCGGCCCGAGAGGTAGACGGCGCGAGCGTTGTGCTTTCCCAGCGCCACGTCCGGGCCGCTTTGCTCCGTTCCGCCGACGGGAATGATGATCGTGGTCTTTCCGGCGCGGATCTGGTCGCGCAATTCGGTCCATGTGAGGTCTTCGAGCTGCACCGTGTGCGGCGCCGCCTGCGTCCAACCCGGTTGTGCGCCAAGCAGGAAGGCTGCAGCGATCCAGTGTCGTCCTGCTCCAAGGCGAATCTTCATAAGTTCCAGAGTTGATTGCGTCGCGAAGGAGAGGGATTACAGCAGAACTGCCGGCGCCCGCGAAATCCCATCGGGCGCAACACTCGCCCGCATTTGCTGCGCTCCCTTGCGCCAGCGCAAGGTTTGTCCTGCCGTTTTGGCAGACCATCCGCAAGCGGCCTTCCCGTCGTACCGCAGCAAACTGGAGCACGCCATGAAGATCACACGCCAGGGAACGATACAGGTCCTTGCCTTTATATTGCTCACGCTGCTGGCCACGGGCTTGCTCGTTGCGGCTGGCCTGAGCGAGGAAGATACTTCGCCAATCCACCGCGCGGATGTGCGCCCTGTCCCGGCACAGCCCGGTTGACGCGCACGATGATTTCTCACCCTGATGGAACCACGATGAAAAAAAACCGCCGCAATTTCCTCCTGACAATCGCAGCGACCGGCGCCGCCATGGCCACCACGCCGGCGTCGGCCCAGGCGCCGGTCGATGAAAAGGATCCCACCGCCGTGGCGCTTGGCTACGTGGCCGACACCACAAAGGCCGACGCAAAGAAGTACCCCAAGCACGAAAACGCGCAGCAATGCAACAACTGCACGCTGTGGCAGTCCAAGCCGACGGATGCGCTCGGCAATTGCCCACTGTTTGCCGGCAAGCAGGTCACTGCCAAGGGCTGGTGCAGCGCCTGGGCCAAGAAGGCCTGAACCCCTGCGGTTCTCCCTTCCTGGCGATCCTCCGGCGGCCTCACTCGATCGAGAGCGCCGCCGACGGAAGCTTGACGCGTGTGGCCACCTCCGCAGCCTCGGCCGCAGCGGGTTCTTCATGGGTGCGCACCAGGAGCACCGGCACCGGTGCGGTGCGAAGAATGCTTTCGGCGCCGCTCCCGAGGAACACTCGGCTGAATCCGCGGCGGCCGTGCGTGCCGAGCACGATCAGGTCCGCCGGCCAGCTGGTTGCTTCCGCCGCCACCAGTTCCGCCACCTTGCCGTTGAAGCTGTCGCGCAGCACCACTTCGGCGTCGACCCCTGCTGCACTCGCCATCTCCTTCGCTTCCGCGAGGAGCCTGGCGCCGGCTTCGCGCAGGGTGTTCAACCAGTCGCCGACGTACCCGGCGTAGGCATCCATCGACAGCGCAAACGAAAGCTCGTCGATCACGTGAAACAGGCGCAGGCGGCCCTTGGTCAACCGGGCCAGTCGAATGGCCTCCTGCACGCCATGCCGCGACGTCTCGCTGCCGTCGATGGGGACAAGAATGTTCTGGTACATCGCCAACTCCTTTTGTGATGGGATGCAGCCAGTATGAAAAGGGTCGCGCAGCGGGCGTTTGATATGGCGCAAGGCAACGCCACGTCGTGCGGGACGCGCGGGAGTTGATCTGGCGCAAGAGAGCATTGCGCGACTTGCGCGAACCTTTGGCTCATCTCACAGGAGGCCGCATGACGCAACAAGTCACCACCCATGCCACGACCCGCATCATTCGCGATGAACACGCCGCACTGTCGGCCATGTTGCGATCGATCCTGCTGCTGCTGGCGCAGCACCGCCGCAACGGCACGCAGCCGGACTTTGCGGCATTGCGGGCCATGCTGTTCTATGTCGACGAGTTCCCGGAGAAGCGGCATCACCGCAAGGAGTCCGAGTTGCTGTTCCCGAAGCTACGCTCAAGGACGCCGATCTCGCGCGAGCTGCTTGACCGGCTCGACGACGACCACGACCGCGGCGAGAGAAAAATCCGCAATGTCGAACATGCCTTGCTGGCCTTCGAGATGATGGGCGATTCGCGCCGGGAGGCCTTCGAGACCGCAGTCGAACGCTACGTCGATTTCTACCTGGCGCACATGGCGCTGGAAGAGCGCGAGATCCTGCCCCTGGCCGAACGCGTGCTCACCGAAGAAGACTGGGCCGAACTCGACCGCGCATTCAGCGCCAACCGCGACCCTTTGACCGGCTGCAAGCCCGACGCGGAATACGTCGCCTTGTTCACCCGGATCGTGAACGCCGTACCCGCACCCATCGGGCTGGGCCCTTCGCAGTCCACGTGAGCGCCCGGTAGGGCGGTCGGCCGCCTGCGGCGCCGATCACTGGCACCGCTGTAGTGGTGGCTTTCCGAGTCGCTTCTCCGCATGAATGCATGGTGGCAAAATGCATGCATTGAATGCATTCAGGAGTGATCGTCATGGCCATGCTGACAGTTCGCAACATCTCCGAGGAGGTGCACCGTGCTCTGCGTGTTCGCGCTGCCCAGCACGGCCAAAGCATGGAGGCCGAGGTGCGCGAGATCCTGGAGTCTGCGATCAGCCCCAAGGGGCGTGTGAAGCTGGGTTCGCTTCTGGCCGACATGGGCCGCCAGGCCAGATTGAGCGATGAAGAGTTCGCTGTGTTTGAGCAGGTGCGTGACAAGGCTCCCTCTCGCCCGGTGAGCTTCGAGTGATTCTGCTGGACACCAAGGTCGTGTCGGAGCCGCTTCGCCACGCTCCCGAACTTCGCGTGATCGAGTGGATCGACGCCCAGGCGATGGAGACGCTGTTCCTTTGTGCCATCACCGTGGCGGAGTTGCGTGCGGGAGTGGCGCTGCTTCCCGCTGGCAAGCGGCGTTCGGGATTGCAGGAAAACCTCGAAAAGCGCGTCCTGCCTCTGTTCGCCGGCCGAGTGCTTCCCTTTGACCTGGCTTGCACGCAGGCCTATGCCGCGCTGATGGCAAAGGCCCGCACCGCTGGCTTGGCCATTGCCACGGCCGATGGCTACATCGCGGCTATCGCCGCAGCCAATGGGTTCGCTGTCGCCACTCGAGACACCAGCCCCTACGAGGCCGCAGGCGCGGCCGTCATCAACCCATGGCTCGCGTGACCGTGCGCAAGCTCGCACGGGAAAACGCAGCAATGCAACTGTTACGAAGCGGCTAGATTTATGGCAAACAGAGAAAATCAACAACTTGGCGCAGGTTTGCCACTGTGTCGGCTGAGTGTGGCCCCCATGATGGACTGGACTGACAGGCACTGCCGTTTCTTCCATCGCTTGTTGAGCCGCCGCACGCTGCTGTACACCGAGATGGTGACGACTGGCGCGCTGGTACATGGCGACGTGCCGCGCCACTTGCGCTTCAATGCAGAAGAACACCCTGTCGCCCTGCAACTCGGCGGCAGCGAACCGGCCGACCTGGCCCATTGCGCCAGGCTGGGCGAGGAGTGGGGCTATGACGAAATCAACCTCAACTGCGGCTGCCCGAGCGAGCGGGTGCAGCGCGGTGCGTTCGGCGCCTGCCTGATGGCGGAACCGAAGCTCGTGGCCGATTGCGTCAAGGCCATGGTCGACGTGGTCGACGTGCCGGTCACGGTCAAGCACCGCATCGGCATCGACAAGGTCGAGCGCTATGAATTCGTGCGCGACTTCGTCGGCACGGTGAGCGAAGCCGGTTGCAGGACCTTCATCGTGCATGCGCGCAATGCATGGCTCCAGGGGCTGTCGCCCAAGCAGAACCGCGAAGTGCCGCCATTGCGCTATGCGCTGGTTCACCGCCTCAAGCATGACTTTCCGGACTTGCGCTTTTCCATCAATGGCGGCATTGCCGACAACACGGAAGTGCATTCGCAACTGCGCCTGCTCGACGGCGTGATGATCGGCCGCGAGGCCTATCACAACCCTTGGTGGCTGGCGGAATGGGACTCCGGCTTCTTCGGCGAAGCGCAGCGCGAACTCACGCGGGAAGACGTCGAGGCGCAGATGTGCGACTACATGGCACGAGAGGCCGCGGAGCAGGGCACCCCCTGGTCCAACATCGCCCGCCACATGCTGGGCCTGCGCAATGGCTTGCCCGGTGCGCGCCGCTGGCGGCAGGTGTGGAGCGACCACAAGCTCAAGGGCTTGTCGCCGCATGCGGTGATGGCGCTGGCCCATGCGATCGACCCCGCCCGCGAGAGCGGGCAAGTACCTCAGGGGCTCGCCAGCGTGCCTTCGTGAGGCGCGTGAGCAACCCGCGCTTCGCCTCGTATCAGTTTTCCACCACGCTATCGCGAGCTCCGCGACGCATGGAAACACGCGCCACTCTAACGCGTGCCCCGCGACGAGGAAACTGGCGCCGTCAAATGCCAGGGATACCGCGGAACCGGCTTCGCGGGCCGCCGGGTGCGCCCCCTTGAGCAAGCAAAAAGGGCGTGGATGACCCAGCCCTTTTCACAACTCGCCTCTCGGACCTGCCCGTTCGCCGGGGCTGCCCGCTATCGCGCGACCCGTGGCGCATGAATCCAGGACGAGCACGGCGAAGTCTGTTCGTGGGCACCCGCGGAACCGGCTTTGCCGGGCCGCTGGGTGCGCCCCCTTGAGGGGGAGGCGCCGCAGGCGCATCGGGGGTGTTTCAGTTCCCCCCGCGGAACCGGCTTCGCCGGGCCGCCGGGTGCGCTCCCTTGAGCACGTAAAAAGGGCCTGGATGACCCGGCCCTTTTCACAACTCACCTCTCGGACCAGCCCGTTCGCCGGGCCTGCCCGCTATCGCGCGACCCGTGGCGCATGAATCCAGGACGAGCACGGCGAAGTCTGTTCGTGGGCACCCGCGGAACCGGCTTTGCCGGGCCGCTGGGTGCGCCCCCTCGAGGGGGAGGCGCCGCAGGCGCATCGGGGGTGGTCCCACTTCAAGCCGCTGCTTCGAGACCGCTGCTGAAATGTTCGCGCATGCGGGCCATGGCGGCCGGCGCGTCCTTCTCGATCAGCGCCGCCATGATGGCCCGGTGTTCCTTCAGCGACTCGTCGATGCGGCCGGATTTCAGCAACGAGTTCTGGCGATTGAGCTTCATCACCTTGCGCAGGTCGGCCACCATCTGGTCGCGCCAGCGGTTGTCGGCGATCGCAAGAAGCCGCATGTGAAAGCGCTCGTTGATCGTGAAGAAGAGGTCGTGGTCGATCTGCCCTGGCCGCGCCGCCGCCTCGAGTTCGGCGTGCAGCGCCTTTAGCTCGTCGATTTGCGCAGCGGTCGCGTTCTGCGCCACCACGCCGGCCGCGTCGCTTTCAAGCAGGCTCAGCAGGTGGTAGACGTCCGCCAGGTCCTTCTCGGACACCTCGGTGACGTAGGCACCGCGCCGCACCTTCATCGTCACCAGGCCCTCGGCGGCCAGCACCTTCAGGGCTTCCCGCAGGGGCGTCCGGCTGATACCGTATTCCTCCGCCAGCTTCAGCTCGTCGATCCAGCTGCCCGGCTCCAGCTCGCGCCGGTATATGCGTTGGCGCAGGAGTTCGGCCACCTCTTCATACAAGGCGCGGGGGGTGAGCGTGACGGCAGACATGGCCGAAATGTACCTCAAGAAATGAATATTGAATTAATAATTACAGATAGGGTAGACTCTCACCCACACTGACGACCCGACATTTGGCGCCGCACATGAGCACTATTCCCGAACCCACCTTCAAGCCTTCCACCCTCGATGCCTGGACGAAGGCGGCCGCCAAGTCCGCGCCCGGCGGCGACCTCGGCGCGCTGAACTGGATCACGCCCGACGGCATCGCCGTCAAGCCGCTGTACACAGCGGCCGACCTGCAGGGCCTGAAATACACCGACACGCTGCCCGGCTTCGAGCCCTACCTGCGCGGCCCGCAAGCCACCATGTACGCGGTGCGGCCGTGGACCATCCGCCAG
>NZ_JBBKZV010000029.1:0-89045 GCF_037889915.1 Variovorax humicola
AGGACCTGCATGCGTGGTTGCGTCTCGAGAGAGGCCGTGTACCCGACGGCAGCGCCACAGCCAAGGCTCTGAACTACAGCCTCAACGCCTGGGGCGCGTTGACGCAAAACCTGCTCGATGGCGACGTGAACGTTGACAACAACCATTGCGAGAATCTGATCCGTCCCTGGGCCCAGGGCAGGCGCGCATGGTTGTTCGCCGGAAGCGAACTGGCCGGCCAACGCGCCGCAGTCGTGATGAGTCTGGTCCAGTCAGCAAAGTTGCATGGGCACGACCCATGGGCCTACCTCAAGGACGTGCTCACGCGGCTGCCAATGCATCTCAACAGCCGCATCGACGAGCTTCTGCCTCACAACTGGCGACCGGCCTGATCCAGGCGTCCACACACGCCTCACGTCCGCCTTCAAGGTGGGACGGCGAGCCGCTTACTGTTTGGAGTCCCTGCCCGTCTTCGAGGAACGCTTCATGCTGTTCGGCGCCTTCGCGGCCATGCGCCGGAAGCCCGAGGCGCTTAGTCCTCGGCACGTGCGAAGAGAGCAACGGGCCCTGACCTCGATCTGGGCAGCCAAGAAAGCAGCCGTTCGACTCTGCGACAGCGGGGTCGCCGCGAGAGGCATCCAGGCGACGACTGCAATACCTCCGGACTGGTCCCTGATACCGAGGTCTTCTTCGCACCGAGAAGACCGGAGTCAAGCTCACGGCGTGAGTTCGTCGGGCGACCCGCAAAGACGGCAACCGCGCTGCGACCCTGCTCAGTGCCCTCCATGCAGGCCCCTTGCACAGTGCGTCGATTCGCTGCACCCTGTGCATATGGCATCGCCCATCATCGTCAGCATTCCACATCAGCTCGGCCGCGCCGAGGCGCGACGTCGCATCGAAGGCGGCTTTGCGAAGATCGTCAACCTGTTGCCCGGCAGCAGTGCGGCCCCGAACGAGCGCTGGGACGGTGACCGGCTCATCTTCAGTGTCGTGGCGCTGGGCCAGACTGTCTCCGGCGTCATCCACATCCTGGATGCCACGGTAACGATGGAAATTGAGCTGCCAAGTGTCCTCCGCCTCATCGCGAGCGGCCTCAAGGAAAGGCTTCAGAAAATGGGACAACTGCTACTGACAAAGAAGTAGCGCAGGTTGTGCAGCGGTGCAGGGCGACTTTCCGGCAGTTCCGCCGGGATTCTTCAGGTCACGATGGCGCGTCGTCGCCATGGAGCATGAAGAAGAACCAGGCGAAGGGCACGCCGACTCGGCGATCGAGCTTCTCCAGCTTGCCGAAGACTCCTGCGCGGGCCCAGCCGCCCTCCAGGTTGTGACCCAATCATTCCAGCGCGTCGCGGAAGTCCACGTGGGCCAACTGCAACTCGTCGTCTGCTCGCACAGGGATCAGACTAGATCGGCGATTGCCTTGCCTAGATCCACAGTCGCCGCTTTGCCACCGAGGTCACCGGTGCGCGGGCCGTCCTTGAGCACCTGCTCGATGGCCTTCAGGATCGCGTCATGCGCTTCCCGCTGGCCGAGGAAGTCGAGCATCAACGCACCCGACCAGATCATCGCGATCGGGTTGGCGATGCCCTTGCCGTAGATGTCCGGCGCCGAGCCATGCACCGGCTCGAACAGCGACGGGAACGTGCGCTCCGGGTTCAGGTTGGCAGAGGGTGCCAATCCGATGGTGCCGGTGCAGGCCGGACCCAGGTCCGACAGGATGTCGCCGAACAGGTTGCTCGCCACCACCACGTCGAAGCGCTGCGGCTGCAGCACGAAACGCGCGGCCAGGATGTCGATGTGCTGCTTGTCGATCTTGACCTGCGGATAGGCCTGGCCCATCGCGTCGGCGCGGCTGTCCCACCACGGCATGCTGATGGCGATGCCATTGCTCTTGGTCGCCACGGTCAGGTGCTTGCGCTCGCGCGCCTGCGCCAGCTCGAAGGCGTACTTGAGCACGCGATCCGCGCCGAAGCGGCTGAACACCGATTCCTGGATCACGATCTCGCGCTCGGTGCCGGGGTACATGACGCCGCCGAGGTTGGTGTACTCGCCTTCCGTGTTCTCGCGCACGATGTAGAAGTCGATGTCGCCCGCCTTGCGTCCGGCCAGCGGGCAAGGAACGCCCTCGAACAGGCGCGCGGGACGCAAGTTGATGTACTGGTCGAACTCGCGGCGGAACTTGAGCAGCGAACCCCACAAGGAAACATGATCGGGCACGGTGTCCGGCCAGCCCACCGCGCCGAAGTAGATCGCGTCCTGGGTTTGAAGCTGCGCCTTCCAGTCGGCCGGCATCATGTCGCCGTGCTTCTGGTAGTAGTCGCAGCTGGCCCATTCGATGTCGGTGAACTGCAGGTCGAAGCCAAAGCGGCTCGCCGCCTTCTCGAGCACGCGATGCCCCTCGGGCATGACTTCCTTGCCGATGCCGTCGCCGGGAATGCTGGCGATCTTCAATGTCTTCTTGTTGTTCGTGGTGGCCATGGTGATTGTTCCGTTTGAAGTTGGGTAGTCAGTAAGCTGCCGCGCCGGCTGCGCTCATCGCGCTTTCGGTGCCGAGGCCAAAGTCGTTCGCGAGGCGGCGCGCGCCCTGGACCATCAGGGTGACATCGATGCCCACCGCGACGAAGGTGGCGCCCAGGTCCAGGTAGTGGCGTGCCAGCTTCGGGTCGGCCGTGAGCGTGCCGGCAGCCTTTCCGCTGGTGACGATGGTACGGATGGCGGCGTCGATCGCTGCCTGTACCTCCGGATGGCCTGGCGCGCCACGGTGGCCCATCGAGGCGGCCAGGTCAGCCGGGCCGATGAACACGCCATCCACGCCATCGACCGCGCAGATCGATTCCAGGTTGGCCATGGCGGTCCGGGTCTCGGCCTGGACCAGCAGGCAGATCTCGTCGTTGGCTGCGCCAAGGTAGTCGCGCCGCGCGCCCCAGCGGGAGGCACGCGCCACGGCGGCGCCGACACCGCGAATGCCTTCGGGCGGATAGCGCGTCGCCGCCACGAGTGCACGCGCCTGATCCGCCGTGTCGACCATGGGAACGAGCAGGTTCTGCGCGCCGACGTCGAGCAATTGCTTGATCAAGGCCGTATCGCCGGTCACCGCGCGAACCACGGGCTGGGCCGGGTAGGCGGCCACGGCCTGCAATTGGGCCAGCGTGCTGCGGACGTCGTTGGGCGCATGCTCGCCGTCGATCAGCAGCCATTGAAAGCCGGCGGTGGCGCAGGCCTCGGCCGCGTAGGGATCGGCCAGCGAGAGCCAGAGGCCGACCAGCGCTTGCTTGTCGGACAGCGCATGCTTGAAAGGGTTGTTCATGGTGCGTGTTCCGATCAATCGAGTTGACCCTGGCACACGTACTTGGTGTGCAGGTAGTCTTCCAGGCCATGTGTCGAGCCTTCGCGGCCATAGCCCGACTCCTTGACGCCGCCAAAGGGTGCGGCTTCTGCCGCGATTGCACCTTCATTGATGCCGACGATGCCGGACTCCAGCGCATCCGCGACGCGCCAGACGCGGCGGATGTCGTTGGAATAGAAGTAGGCGGCCAGGCCGAAGGGCGTGTCGTTGGCCGCGGCGATCACTTCGGCCTCGGTGTCGAATCGCGTCAGCGGCACGACGGGGCCGAAGGTTTCTTCGCTGGCGCAGGCCATGGTGCCGTCGGCGCCGACAAGCACCGTCGGTGCGAAGTACCGAGGGCCGAGTTCCGGCAACCGGCCTCCTCCGACCAGCACCCTGGCGCCGCGCGCCACGGCGTCCTGCACGTGACGCTCGATCTTTTCGACCGCACGTGCGTTGATCATCGGACCGATCTGCGATGACGCATCGCTGGCCGGACCGACCTTGAGGGCCTTGACACGTGCGGCCAGCTTCTCGGAGAACGTGTCATGCACCTTGGCCTGCACGAACACGCGGTTGGGGCAGACGCAGGTCTGGCCGCCGTTGCGAAACTTGGCAGCCATCAGGCCCTCGACGGCCGCATCCAGATCGGCATCCTCGAAGACGATGAAGGGCGCGTTGCCGCCGAGTTCCAGCGACAGCTTCTTGAGCGTGTCGGCCGAGCGCCGCGCCAGATGCTTGCCCACCGGCGTCGAGCCGGTGAAGGTGATCTTGCGCACGCGGGGGTCGTCCAGCCAGGCATCGACCACTTCGGGCGTGTTTTCGCGCGAGGCGGTGACGATGTTGAGCACGCCCGGCGGGACCCCCGCCTCTTCGGCCAGGCGAACGAGCGCCAGCGAGGTCAGGGGCGTGTCCTCGGCGGGCTTGCAGACCACAGTGCAACCGGCGGCCAGGGCGGGCGCGATCTTGCGAGCGATCATCGCGGCCGGAAAGTTCCACGGCGTGATGGCCGCGATGACGCCGACGGGTTCCTTGACTGCGAACATGCGTCGGCCCGCGACGGGCGCGGGAATGATCTCGCCGTTCATGCGGGTCGCTTCCTCGGCGAACCATTCGATGTAGCTGGCCGCATAGACGATCTCGCCCTTGCCCTCGGCCAGGGGCTTGCCCTGCTCCATCGACACCAGCGTGCCCAGGTCGTCCTGGTGCGCCAACACGAGGTCGTTCCAGCGCTTGATGATCTGGGCACGCTGCTTCGCCGGCACCTTGCGCCAGGTGGCGAAGGCAGCATGCGCCGCCTCGGCCGCTTCGCGTGCTTCGCAAGCGCCGGAATCCGGCACGCGGGTGATGAGGGCCCCCGTCGCGGGATCGGTTACGTCGAGCTGGCTGCCAGTGGCTTCACGCCACTCGCCCGCGATGTAGTTCCTGCTGCGCAACAGCTCGGTTCTTTGAAGAGTCAACGGCATGGGATGTCTTGTTTTCATGTGGCAGAAGATGCTGGGGATGGCGTGCGCCAAGCGACGGGGTTGGAAGCAACTGCCTCAACTGACGATGCCCATGTGCCAAGGCACGAACTCGTGGTTGCCCAGGCCCAGCAGCTCGCTCTTGGTCTTGCCGCCGGACGCGGCCTCCAGGATGTGCTCGAAGATGCGCTGCCCCATCTGCTGCACGTCCAGCTCGCCATCCAGCACCGCGCCGCAGTTGATGTCCATGTCCTCCTCCAGGCGCGTGAACATCGGCGTGTTGCTGGCCAGCTTGATCGTGGGCGCCGGCTTGCTGCCGAACATCGAGCCGCGCCCGGTGGTGAAGCAGATCAGGTTGGCGCCACTGGCGATCTGGCCGGTGGCGGCCACGGGGTCGTAGCCGGGCGAATCCATGAACACGAAGCCGGCCTTGTCGATCGGCTCCGCGTATTCGTAGACCGCCTGCAAGGGCGTGGTGCCGCCCTTCATGGCCGAACCCAGCGACTTTTCAAAAATATTGGCCAACCCGCCGGCCTGGTTGCCCGGGCCGACCACACCGTTGAACTGCCCGTTGTGGCCGCGCGTGTACTCCTCCCACCAGGCGAGGCGATCGAGCAGTTTCTGCCCGACCTCGGGGCTGATCGCACGCCGCGTGAGCATGTATTCGACGCCATGGATTTCCGGCGTCTCCGACAGGATCGCCGTGCCGCCATGTCGCACCAGGATGTCCATGGCCGCGCCGAGCGCCGGGTTGGCGGTGATCCCCGAGAAGCCGTCCGAGCCGCCGCACTCCAGGCCGATCTTCAGGTGCGCCGCACTGACGGGCTGGCGCTTGACGGCATTGGCCGCCGGCAGCATGGCCTCGATGGCGGCGATGCCCGCGGCGATCGTGGCGCGCGTACCACCCGTGTCCTGCATCACGAAGGTCTTGACGTGACTGCCCAGTGTCAAGCCCTGCGAGGCGACGAGGTCGGCCACCTGGTTGCGCTCGCAGCCCAGCCCGACGATCAGCACGCCACCGAGATTGGGATGGCGCGCATAGCCCGCGATGGTCCGGCGCAGCACATCGAAATGCTCGCTGGGTGACGACATCCCGCAGCCGCTGGTCTGCGCAAAAGCAACCACGCCGTCGATGTTCGGATAAGGCGCGAGGCGTTCTGGCGTGAAGTGCGCGGCGATGTGATGGATGGCCGTGGCCGAGCAGTTCACCGAGGAGATAAGCCCGATGAAGTTGCGCGTGGCCACCCGCCCATCGGGGCGCACGATGCCCATGAAGGTGGCGCGCTCGGCCTCCGGCACGTAGTCAACGGGACGCACGTCCTCGCAGAAGCCGGGGTCGCGGTCGAAGTCGATGAGTTCGAGGTTGTGCGTGTGCACATGTTCGCCCGCCTCGATGTCCCGCATTGCTGCGCCGATCACCGTGTCGTACTTGCGGACGGGCTCACCCGCCGCGATGCGCCGGGCCGCGATCTTGTGGCCCGCCGGCACCTGGGCGCGCATGCGCAGGCCGAACTCGGGCAGTTCCTGGCCCAGCGCGATCGGCGCGCGGGCGACCAGCACGTTGTCGTTGGCGTGCAGCAAGATCAGGGGGGAGACGGTCTGTTTGTCGGTGGTCATGCTCAAGTCCTTAAGCGACGCCGAGGCGCCGGGCGCATGGTTGGAAGGAGGCGGACATGGGGATGTCGAAATCATCTTGGCAGCGAGGAGCCACCGCAGACCTGGATGTCCTGCCCGGTGATCGGCGCAGCGTCATCGGACAGCAGAAATGCGACGAGCGCCGCGACCTCCTCGGGTCGGATCAGGCGGCCCAGCGGCGGCAGCTTGGGTTGGGTAGAGGCACGGGCCGGGTCCGCGAGCATGGCCGTGTCGGTCGCTGCCGGCGACACCACGTTGACCGTGACGCCCTGGGCTGCGACTTCGGATCCCCAACTCCGGGCCAGCGCGACCAGTGCCGCCTTGCTGGCCGCGTATTGGCTGCGACCGGGCATGCCGCCGGAGACGCGGCTGCCGATCAGCACCATCCGGCCCTCGCCGGCAACGGCCATCCTCGGCAGCAGCGCGTTGGCGAGTCGAGCCGCGGCGTCCACATGCAGCCGCCACATGAGTGCGCCGTCGTCGGCGTCCATGGCGCCCAGCGCGCCGGGACGCAGGACACCCGACGCATGCACCACTGCCTGCGGCGTGCCCAGCCTGCCGACCAACGCATCGACCTCGCCTCGTTCACTCAGGTCGCAGGCCAAGGCGGTGAACGCCGGATGGTCGATGTCCGGCGCACCGCGCTGCACGCCAGTGACATGCCAGCCATCGACCAGCAGGCGCTGCGCCACGGCCCGGCCAATGCCGGAACTGCTACCCGTGACGACCGCGCGCCGCAAGTCACTTGAGTCACTCGGCACGGATCTTCCCCTCGTTGATGATCTTCTGCGCCTTCGCCATGTCCTCTTGCTCGAACTTGACGAAATCCGCCACCGTTCCGCCGTTGACTTCCAGGCCCTGGCTGACCAGCTTCTCGCGCATGTCGGTCGAGAGCGCCTTGTTGACCTCGGCATTGAGCTTGGCCACCACGTCCGCCGGCAGCTTGGCTGGGCCCCACAGTCCGTACCAGCTGTAGAACTCGTAGCCGGGAATGGTCTCGGCGACCGTCGGCACATCGGGCATGCTGGGCAGGCGCGCCTTCGACGTGACGGCCAGCAGGCGCAGGCGGCCGGATTTCACATACGACGACGAACCCAGGATCGGATCGATGAAGCCGTTGATCTGACCGCCGATCAGGTCCTGGTAGGCCGGTGCCGAGCCCTTGTACGGCACGATCATCAGGTCGGCGCCGCTCGACCGCTTCAACAGTTCCGTCGAAAGGTGGCCAGCAGACCCGGTCGAGCCGATGGCGAAGGTGAGCTTGCCCGGATTGGCCTTGGCATGGGCGATCAAGCCCTTGACGTCCTTTGCCGGCACCTCGTTGTTGACCGAGATGCCCAGCGGCGCCTTGGCCACCAGCGCGATCGGGGAGAAGTCCTTGATCACGTCGTACGGCGCCTTCATCGTCATCGGAGTCGTCGCATGCGTCGAAGGAGCGAAGAGCAGCGTGTAGCCATCGGCCTGGGCCTGCTTGACAGCCATGGCGCCAATGGTGCCGACACCGCCCGGCTTGTTGTCGATGATGAAGGACTGGCCCGTTTGCTCGGCGAGCTTCTGTGCCAGCTGTCGGCCGACCACGTCGAGCGTGCCGCCCGGCGGGAACGGGATGACGATCGTCACCGTCCGGGACGGGTAGGCATCGGCCCAGGCCCCGCCGACGGTGGCGACCAGGGCCGCGGCAACGGCCGCACGCAGGAAGTTCGCTCGCTTGATCATGGTGTGTCTCTCTTTGTGGGTGTGAAGGGGGCTCGATGTCACTGTCCGGGGGCCTGCGTGATCCAGTCCGGCATCACCCGGGCATGCCGGATGTGCTTCCTGAACACGGTGTAGGCCACATGCAGGGCGCCGTCGGCGGTCTGGCGCAAGGACGGATAGGAGTACTCGCGATTGAGGCCGCGGGCGGAGTCGTTGCTCATGCACCAGCCATCGCCGGTTTCCAGGTTGCGTTGCCACGGCCAGGTCTGTCCGTCGTCTTCCGACAGCGCCAGCGTCATCGGTGCGCGCGGTGCGCCCCAGAAGGCGCGGCGCGCCGGCTTCGACGCCTGCTGCGCCGGGGCCTCGGGGGTCGAAGGCGCCTGGTCTTCGAGCTCGTCGTAGAGCGAATCGCGCCGCTCGGTGGCATCGGCCGCGCTGCTGGCATTGAGGATCAAGGCGAGCCGGCCGTCGGCCAATCGCAGCGCCTGGATCGACGAATTGTTGTTGGGGAGCGCGGTCGGCACGGGCTTGCGCCAGGACAGGCCGCCGTCGTCGCTGCGTGTCATGTAGATGTTGTCGGCCCAGCGGCTGCGAAAGAAGCCGAGCAGGCTGTTGCCCGCAGCCGGCACGATGCTCATGTGCACGCAGCCCACGCTGTCCGGTACCGGGATGGGCTGCCAGGAGGCGCCCTGGTTCGTGGAGCGCAGCACGGCGCTTTCGTCGAGGCTGCCATCCCATTTCTGGCCGGGCAGCACGCGGCATTCGAAGATCGGCAGGAGCCAGGTGCCGTCGGTGTGCACATGGATGGGCTGGCGCACGAAGGTGCCGGCGGGCGCGTCCGCCAGCGTCTCGGTCTCGCCCCAGCTCTTGCCGTTGTCATGCGAGACGCGGCGACGCACGATGGCCGTGTCCTGGTTGCCGGAAAGCTGTGCCGTGTGCAGCAGCCACAGGGGACCGCCTGGCACCGGGAACAGGATCGGGTTCTGTTCCGAGCGCTCGGCGTCGTTCGAAAGTTGGGTGGGCTCCGACCACCGTCGTGCCCCGGCATCCAGGCGGGCCATGTAGACGGAGATGTCGGAGCGACCTTCCATCGAGCCGCCGAACCATACGCAGGCCAGCGTTCCATCGTGCAAGACCATCAGGTTCGCGGCATGGGCCTGCACGCATGCGGACGGCAGGTCCGCGACTTCACGGTCGGGATCTTCGGGATGGGTGCGCAGTTCGGCATTGGACATTCGTTGGCTCTGTGTGGTGTTGAAGAGGTGCGGGGGAGCGATCAGGCCGCGCGCTGCGCCGGCGCGGCGACCACATGGCCCGAAGGCAACGGGTGCCCGGAGAGCGCGTTCACGACGTTCTGCGCAGTCATGGTCGCCACCCGCAACGCCGCCTGGCGCGTGACGCCTGCGACGTGCGGGGTGAGGATGACGTTGTCGAGCGCGAGCAGCGGGTTGTCCGCGCTGATCGGTTCCACCTCGAAGGTGTCGAGGCCGGCGCCCCCCAGGTGTCCGCTGCGCAATGCCTCGACCAATGCCGCTTCATCGATGACTGGACCGCGGGCGGTGTTGACGACGAACGCGCCGGGCTTCATCAGCGCCAGTTCGCGTTGCCCGATCAGGCCGCGCGTCTGCTGCGTCAAGGGGCAGTGCAGGCTCAGTATGTCGACGCGCGGCAGCAGCTTTTGCAGGTCGGACTCGATCTCGAAACCGTCGGCTTCGCGCCGCGTCCCACCCATCACCACGACGTGCGCACCCAGTGCCGATGCAAGTCGCGCCGTGCTGCGGCCGATGCTGCCGTAGCCGACGATCCCGACCACCGAGCCACGAAAGTCGCGCCCGAGCCACGAGGTGCCTTCCCAGCCACCGGCCTTCAGCTTGCGGTCCAGGCGATGCAGGTCCCGCACGAGTGCCAGCATCAGCGCGATGGCATGCTCGGCGACCGCATCGGCATTGCCGCCCGGCGCCACGGCGACGGTGATGCCGCGACGCGCCGCCTCGGCCAAGTCGACGCTGTCGACCCCGGCTCCGTTCTTCGCGATGATCTTCAATCCTTGCGCCGCAGCCAGCACACTTGCAGTGAAGGGCTTGGAGCCGCGCAGGATGACCGCGTCTACATCGCCGTTGGCGAGCCGGCTGGACAGGCTGGCCTCGTCAATGGGCTCGGCCATGAATTCGAGGCTGGCGCCCGCGTCGCGCAGGATCTGCTGCGCCTCTTGCATGAGGTGCTGGGCCGTCACGAGGACAGTGTGATGGGGCATGGCGGGCACTCCGTGGAACGAGGTTTGGTCAGAGCGAGCGTTCAGTTCTTGCTCAACAGTTCCTTGAGCTTGAGCTTCTCGATCAGCACCTTGTCCTTCGCGACGGAGGCGGCCACGTATTTCTCGTACTCCGGCGCGTCGAGGTACATCAGTGGCGCGTCGATACGAGCGCAGGCCGCGGTGAATTCGGGACTCGCCGCCGCGACCTTGAAGGCCGCGCGCAGCCGGGCGAGCACGTCGGCCGGCACGCCCTTCGGCGCACCGATGCCATTGGGCGCATCGACCACGACGTTGTAGCCCGATTCCTTGAGCGTCGGCACGTCCTTGAATTCGGTGGTGCGCTGATCGCCCCATGTCGCCAACAGGCGCAGCTTGCCGGCCTTCACCTGCGGCGCCCAGGAACTGGAATCCGCCAGGATGTCGACGTGGCCGCCCATCAGCCCCTGCAGCGCTTCGGACCCGCCCTTGTACGGAATGGCGTTGAACTTGACGCCCGCGGCAATCGCGAACTCCTCCATGCCCACGTGCGTGGCGCCGCCCAGGCCCGCGGTGCCATAGGTGATCTTGTCGGGATTCGACTTCGCGTCGGCCACCAGGTCCTTGAGCGTCTTCCAGGGCGCCTCGGCGCGCACGGCAATGCCGAAGGTCTGGCCGGACACACGCGCGATGTAAGCCAGGTCCTTGAGCGGATCGATCTGGACCGTGCCCAATTGCGAGAAGCGCGTCACCGAGATCGGGATCTGGCCGATCGTGTAGCCGTCCGGCTTGGCTGCTGCGAGGGCCTTGAGGCCGATCATCCCGGAGGCGCCCGCCTTGTTGTCCACCACCACCGACTGGCCCAGTTCCCTGGCCGCGGCTGCGCACAGCGCGCGCATCGTCACATCGGCCGTTCCGCCTGCGGGCCAGGGGCAGATGAACGTCACGGGACGATCCGGGTAGCCTGCGGCAAACGCGCGCGTCGAGGCGAGGGGAAGGGTTGCGGCAGCGAGGCTGTGCAGCATGAACTGGCGGCGATTGGGTCGCATCTTGTCTCTCGTTGTTCGATTCGTGGAGCGCTGATTGTTGGCTGCCTCTTCATTACAATCCATTCAAATAATCGACTCTCTTCATTCCGCCAAGGTTATGGAGTTCCAATGGCCCAGATCGATCGAGTGCTGCGCTCCAACCTGAAGCTGCGGCACCTGCAATTGCTTGTGGCGCTGGACGAGTTTCGCCACCTGGGACGCGCTGCCGAATTCCTTTCCGTCAGCCAGCCGGCGGTCTCCAAGACGCTGGCCGAGATCGAGCGCATGTTCGATCTCAGCCTCTTCGTCCGTTCCACCCGTGGGACGGAGCCCACCGCCTACGGGGTGGCCGTGGTCCGCTTTGCTCGCTCGGTCCTGGCCGACTATGGCCGCACGCGCGACGAGATCGATGCCGTCGCGGGCGGTGCCTCCGGGCGTGTGAGCGTGGGCGCGATGGTGGTGGCCACGCCGTCGTTGCTGGTGCGCGCCGTCGCGATGCTGAAGGAGCGTTCCAGCCAGACCACGGTGATGGTGGAAGAAGGCGACCTCACCCGTCTGCTTCCGCGGTTGCGCGTCGGGGAACTCGACCTGTTCGTGGGCCGGCTTGAGCCAGGCTATGCGTCCCCCGACCTGGACACCGAGGCGCTGTATGCAGAGCCGATGTGCATCGTCATGCGCCCGGATCACGCGCTCGTGCGCGACACGAAACTGGACTGGGCCAAGCTGGCCGGGCTGCCCTGGGTCGTTCCACCGCCCTGGGCGTCGTCACGCATCAAGCTGGAGCAGATGTTCTACAAGCACGGGCTTGCGCCTCCCGTCGACATCGTGGAGACGGCGTCGTTCATGGTCACGCTGACCTTCGTGCGCGAGCGTCCCGCGGTCGGTTTTCTTGCGCGCGGCGTGGCGCGACACTTTGAAGGCGAGGGCCTGCTGAAGATACTGAAGCTGGAAGTGCCGATCGAGTTGCCGCCCGTCGGGATGATCACCTTGCGCGGAAGAAGCCGTACGCCGGCAACGGAGCAGTTGATGGCATGTCTGCGCTCGACGGCATCCGCCGCGCACGCTCCCACTGGCTGACCTGCGGTACGCCGGTTCGATGGACCTGAATCGCGAACGGCATTCCTGTCGTCAGGTGATGTCGATCGACGCCTGGCCGAGCGGCCCGAATCGGCGGCGACATGCTCGCCGGTCGATGCAAGGTGCGGCGTCGTGCAGCTGCCGGTACTCACGACTTCGCCTGCCTTGAGCAACTTGCCACTCCGGCCGAGATCGGCGATGAAGGTGCGCAGGATTTCCAGCGGGCCGCCGAAGGGCAGCCCGCCGTTGCCTTCCGCCACCACGCTGCCATTCACGCTGAGACGCACCGGCAGCGAGCGCAGGTCGAGCTCGCGCCAGCGCCCGCACGGCGCGCCGTACACCCATCCGCCAGCCAGCGAGAGGTCGGCGAGCGCGGCCGCCGGCGGCGCCGTGCGCCACCCGGCCAGCCGGCTGTCGGCGACCTCCAGGGCCGGCAACACCGCCTCGATCGCGTCGATCAGCTCATCCATCGCCGGCGGCTGCGGCGTGCCGCCGATGTCCTTGCCGAAACGCACGCCGATCTCGGCTTCGACGATGCAGACGATCATCCGGTCGCGTCGCAGCGTCGCGGGGCTTGCCCAGCTCAGTGCCGAGAAGATCGGACCACGCAGCGGCCCTGCGAGGCCGAGTGCCGCGATCGACTGCGGCGAGCCGCCGAGCTTGGTGCCGGTCACCGTGCCGCCGATCAGCGACAGCACGCGCTCGACATGCTGGTTCTGCAGCAGGTACGCCTCGGCGGCATTCATCGCATCGAAGCCCGCGGGCAGCTCTGCGGGCGTGGCCTCCTGCCGCGCCTGCAGCACGGCATCGAGAAAGCGTCGTGTCTCTTCAGGACTCATGCAATCACCTCGGCGCCGGGCTGATGTTCGCCGACATAGCCCGCCTTCAATGCCTGCTCAGCCGCAGCGCCGGATGCCGGGCCGTCGTAGACGACGCGGCCGCGGTCCAGCACGACCAGCGCACGCGCATATTCGAGCGCATAAGTCGCCATCTGCTCGATGACGACGATGGTCGTGCCCTGCCGGTGGAGATCGGCGAGCACGTCGTAGACCTGGTCGATCAGCACCGGCGCGAGGCCGAGCGATGGCTCGTCGAGCAGGATCACGTCGGGGCGCGCCATCAGCGCGCGGCCGAGTGCAAGCATCTGGCGCTCGCCGCCGCTCAGCGTCACCGCCGGCCTGGCCAGCGCTTCCTGGATGGAGCGCGGCATGATCGCCAGCACCTCGTCGATGCGCTCGCGTATGCCGCGCCGGTCGAGCTTCGCGCCGTAGCCGCCGAGCAGCAGGTTCTCACGCACCGACAGTTGCCCGAACAGCCGCCGTCCTTCCGGCACCAGGCAGATGCGCGCAGTCGCATCGGCCCGCAGCACCCGGCCCGCCGTCGGCTCCAGCATGCCGCCCAGCACCAGCGCCAGGGTCGACTTGCCGGCCCCGTTCGGACCGAGGATTGCCGAGAAGCTGCCGCGCCCGATGGCCAGCGTGACGTCCTGCAGTGCCAGCACGCCGCTGTAGCGCTGCGTGATGCCTTGCGCGGCGAGAACTTTTTCAGGCCGACTTGCGCTGCTCATGGATGACCTTGTCGAAGAGTTTGTCGCCCGCCCGGCCGAAGTACGCGCTCAACACGCGCGGGTCGCGCCGGACGTCCTCGGGCCGGCCCGTGGCAAGCACCTTGCCGAAGTCGAGCACGACGACGTGGTCGGCGATCGCCAGCACCTCGGCGACCGCATGGTCGATGATCAGGATCGAGACGCCACCCGCCTTCATGCCCGCCAGGATCGCCTGCAGGTGCCGCGCCTCGTCGGCGTCGAGGCCGGAGAACGGCTCGTCCAGCGCGACAAGCTGCGGTCCCGCGGCCAACAGCCGGCCGATGTCGGCGACCTTCTGAATGCCGAACGGAAGGGCCTTCGGATAGCTGCCGGCGACGTCGCGCAGCGCGAGGCCGTCGAGGATGAGATCAGCAATTTCGTCGGCAGAATGCCCGCGCGTCGAACCCGGCCGGCTGGCCGCGGCGAGCAACAGGATCTCGCGCACTGTCAGCTCCTCGAACAGCTCGGCGTGCTGGAACGTCCGGCCGTAGCCGCACTTCAGGCGCGCATGCGGCGCCAGCGTCGTCAGCTCGTGCGTGCCGAGCCGGATCACCGAGCCCGGGACCGCCTTCACATAGCCGCTGAGTGCGTTGAGCAGCGTGGTCTTGCCGGCGCCGTTGGGTCCGATCAATCCGACGGTCTGCCCCGGCGCCACCGTCAGAGACACCTCCTGCAGCGCCTTCAGGCCGCCGAATGTCACCGACAGCCGCTCGACGGTCAGCGTTGCGTCGGCGCGCGGCATCAGCGTGCGCGCGAGCGCGGTTATCTGCGCCATCGACGCGGCGGCCGTGGATGGCGGACGGACGGGTGCAGCTTGCGCGGCGGCGGGCTGCCTGCGCGACCGGCGCAGCCGCATCAACCCGTCACGCACGCTCGGTACGATGCCGCGCGGCAGGAACATCAGCGTGGCGATCAGGGACGCGCCGAACGCGAAGGCCGCGATGTCGCGCAGGCCACGCGCGAGCTCGGGCACCAGCGCCAGGAAGCCCGCGCCGAGCAAGGCCCCCGGCAGGCTGCCGATGCCGCCAACGACAGTGCCGACGATCAGCATCACGCCGCGATCGAGGTTGAATTCGCCTGCATCGAGGTAGCCGATGGCCACGGCCCCTGCCACGCCGGCCGATGTCGCGAGCGCCGCACTGAGCGCAAATGCCAGCGCGTTCTCGCGGTGCGGCACCAGGCCGATCGACATCGCCGCAGTGCGCTGGCTCTTGATCGCACGCCAGCGCCGCCCGCGCGCGCCCTTGACGACCCAGTCGAGGACCAGGAACACGCAGGTCGCGATCACGATGCTGAGCGAGGCGCCGTGCGCGTCGGTCAGCGGCATGCCGAACAGCCATGACTTGACGGGCGGCACCTGCATGCCGATGTCGCCGCCGGTCACCGCCGACCAGCGCCCGATGATCTCGGTGCCGGTCAGGCTGACGGCCAGCGTCAGCAGGCCGAAGTACAGCGTCGAGAAGCGCCCGGCGCTCAGCCCGAGCACGAAGCCCAGCGCGCCGCCGAGGACCAGCGCGATCAGCAGGCAGGCTTCGATCGGCACGCCGAGGGCGGCGAGATTGGCCGTCAGGTAGGCGCCGATCGCGATGAAGGCCGGATGCGACAACGACCAGATGCCGCTCGCGCCGGCCAGCACCGTGAGGCTGGCCACCGCGATCGCATTGAAGGTCACCACCGCGAGGACGATCGTGAAGTACTCGCCCTTGACCAGCGCCGGGCTGCTGAGCACGGCCAGCGCGAGTCCGGCCAGCGCGATGGCGAAGCGGCGTTTCGAATCGGCGGAGAGCTTCATACGCGCTCGGCCCGCACCTTGCCGAGAAAGCCGGCAGGCCGCACGAACAGCACCACGACGATGATCGCGAACACGATCGTGTCTCGAAAGCTCGCCGAGACATAGCCTGCCGCGAGGTTGTCGAGGATGCCGACCACGAACCCGCCAACCACCGCGCCCGGCATGCTCGTCAGGCCGCCGAGGAAGACGCCGGCCAGCGCACGGAACAGCGGCACCAGCGCGAAGGTGGTGCTCAGCGCAGCGTTGCCGGCGAGGAAGAAAATCGCGATCGCCGCCAGCGCGCAGCCGATGAACCAGGCAATCATCGCCACCCGCTCGGCGTCGATGCCGATCAGCTTGGCGGCGAACGGATCGTCGGCGCAGGCACGCATCGCGACGCCGAACGCGGTCCGGTTGAAGAACCAGGCGACGAAGGCCATCGCCGCCAGCGCGAAGCCGGTGGCCACGATCTTGTTCCATGCGAGCTCGATGCCGCCGACGCGCACGGTGCCGGCGACCAGTGCCGGAAACGGCACCGGCTCGTGGCCCCATACCTGGCCGATCAGGGCGCGGATCACCAGCCCGAGCCCGATCATCAGCACCAGCGCGACGAAGATCCGGTTGCGGTCGCGCACCAGCCGGCGTACCAGCCAGCGCTGGGTCGCGATGCCGAGCAGTCCGGCGACGACGACGGCCAACACCAGTGCCGCGGGCACGGGCAGGCCGTGGCCGATGCCGGTGATCGCGACGAAAGCCGCCAGCGTCGCGATGTCGGCGAGCGCGAAGTTCACCGTGTCGGTGGTCTTGAAGATGATGACCTTGCCGAGCGCCACCAGTCCGTAGGCGGCGCCGCTGACGAAGCCCGAGATGACGAGCGGCAGCAACTGGTCCATGGGGTCCCGGTCGGCGCGCGCTACCAGTTCATCGCCTGCGAGTCGACCAGCTCGCCCGTGGCGACCCACTGGCCGTTGTGCGCGATCATCTTGAAGAAGGAGGTCACGCCCAGGTGGCTGGTCGGGCTGAAGGTCACCGGCGGCAGGATGCCGCTGTCGTAGTCCTTCAGCGAATGCAGCGACGCATAGAGCGCGTCGTAGGTCAGCTCGCCCTTCACGCGCGACAGCGCCTCGACGAAGATCTTCGACGCTGCGAAGGTGAACAGCGACACGAAGTCCGCTTTCTGGCTCGGCACGTACTTCGCGAGCGCGTCGCGGTACTCCTTGAGCGCCGGCGTGTCGGCCGTCGGCGACCGCGTGAACGACAATGCCTTCACGCCCTCGAGCGGCTCGGGCGCAAGCGCCAGCACGGATTGCAGCACGTTGATCGGCAAGGTGAAGACCGGCACCTTCGAGCCCTGCGTGCGCAGCTCCTTCGTGAGCGCGACGAACTCCTGCAGGATGTTCGCGGCGATCACGACGTCAGGGTTCTTGCGCATGATCTCGAGCGCGATCGGCGTGTAGTCGACGGTGCCCAGCTTGACCGGCATCAACTCGACTTCGACGTTCGGATTGGCCGTCTTGGCGCCCGGCTCGATCATCTTGGAGAACGACACCGCGATCGCGGCATCGAAGTGCGCGACGAGGATCTTCTTGTGGCCTTCCTTGGCAGCCCAGCGGCCGATCGCCTGCGCGCTGAACTCGAGCGGCGGGTAGACGCCGAACACCCGCTGACGCACCGGGTTGTACCAGTCGACGACGCCGGTGTAGGCGTTGATGACCGGCACCTGCTGCTCGTCGAGGAAGGGCAGCACCGGGTTGAACTGGCTGACGCCGTTGCCGCCGACCATCGCGAACACGTTGTCGCGCGTGACGAGCTTGCGCACCGCGGTCACGCCCTTCTGGGCCGAGAACTCGTTGTCCTCGATGATCAGCTCGATCTTGCGGCCGTTCACGCCGCCGCGGTCGTTGATCATGCTCATGTAGGCGACTTCGCCGGCACGGATCTGCTCGCCCGACAAGGCGACCGGCCCGGTCAGCGGCACCTGCACGCCGATCTTGATCGAGTTGGCGGTGACGCCGCGCACGTTCTGAGCGAACACCGGCGTCGATCCGATGCCGAGCGCCATGCCGATCATGCCGGCCAGTGCCTCACGGCGTTGAAGGTGATTCGTGCCCATCGATGTGTCTCCTTTGCGTGGCGGGACCACTTTAGGTGCGCCGCTCGCGGCGGGCATCGTCGCTTCCGACGATTCCGGGCGGGCACGCCGCTGCCGTGGAAGAACGCCAGGAGCCCGTGCGTTCGTTCGCATCGTCGGAAGCAACGATGTGCGGCTGTTCGAGCACGGCGAGCCGCTGCGGGTCGCGGACCGCGCCCTTGTCGGCCGACATCGCCAGGGCGCCGAAGATGCGCAGCGCCAGGCTCACCGCCCTTTCGCGCGGCTTCGGTTTCCAGGCGGCCGCACCTTTGGTGTTCATCTGGCGGCGCCGCTCGGCCAGCGTCACGGCGTCGACGAGCAGCTCGATGCTGCGCTTCGCGAGGTCGATTTCGATACGGTCGCCGTTTTCGACCAGCGCGATCGTCCCGCCGGCTGCCGCCTCGGGCGACACGTGGCCGATAGCCAGCCCCGAGTTGGCGCCCGAGAAGCGTCCGTCAGTGACCAGCGCGCAGCTCGTGTGGAGGCCGCGCGCCGTCAGCAGCACCGCGGGCTTGGACATCTCCTGCATGCCAGGTCCGCCGCGCGGACCTTCGTAGCGGATGACCACCGCGTGGCCGGGCTGCACGGTGCCGTCCTCGAACGCATCGCGCACCTCGTTCTCGCTGTCGAAGACGATCGCCGTGCCGGTGAAGCGGTGCATGCCCGGCACGACGCCAGCCGCCTTCACGACGCAGCCGTCCCGTGCGAGGTTGCCATGCAGCACCGCCAGGCCGCCGTCGGCCGCATAGGCAGCATCGCCTTCGCGGATGCAGCCGCGCGAGCGGTCGAGGTCCAGCGTGTCGAAGCGCTTCTCCTGCGAGAACGCCTGCGTCGTGCGAACGCCGCCGGGTGCGGCGCGGTAGAAGCGCTGCACGTCGGGATCGCCGCTGCGGCGGATGTCCCATTTGGCGAGCGCATCGCCCAGCGTGCCCGCGTGGACCGAGCCCGCGTTGCGGTCGAGCAGACCGAGCCTGTCCAACTCGCCGAGGATGCCGAACACGCCGCCGGCGCGATGCACGTCTTCCATGAAGTAGTCGGGCGTCGATGGCGACACCTTGCACAGGTGCGGCGTCGAGTGCGAGAGCCGGTCGATGTCGGCCAGCTTGAAGTCGACCCCGCCTTCATGGGCGGCGGCAAGCAGGTGCAGGATCGTATTGGTCGACGCGCCCATGGCGATGTCCATCCGCATGGCGTTCTCGAACGCCCTTCGGTCGGCCACCGAGCGCGGCAGCACCGACCGGTCGCCCTCGCCGTAGTGGCGACTGCACAGGTCGACGACGAGCCGGCCGGCGTCGCGGAACAGCCGTTCCCGGTCGACGTGCGTTGCGACCAGCGAGCCGTTGCCCGGCAGCGCGAGACCGAGTGCTTCGGTCAGGCAGTTCATCGAATTGGCGGTGAACATGCCCGAGCACGAGCCGCAGGTCGGGCAGGCGCTTTCTTCGTACTGCTGCGCTTGTGCCTTGCCGATGCCCGGCTGCAGCATCGCCACGTAGCCCTCGACGACGCTGATGCGCTCCATCTTGTCCTTGTGGATGATGCGCCCCGCCTCCATCGGCCCACCGGAGACGAACACCGTGGGGATGTTCAGCCGCATCGCCGCGTTCAGCATGCCCGGCGTGATCTTGTCGCAATTGGAGATGCACACCAGCGCGTCGGCGCAATGTGCGTTGACCATGTACTCGATGGCGTCGGCGATCAGCTCGCGCGAGGGCAGCGAGTACAGCATGCCGTCGTGCCCGGCGGCGATGCCGTCGTCGACCGCGATCGTGTTGAACTCCCGCGCCACGCCGCCGGCCGCGGCGACTTCTTCCGCCACCAGCTTCCCGAGACCGCGCAGGTGAACGTGGCCCGGCACGAACTGGGTGAACGAGTTGGCAACCGCGATGATCGGCTTGCCGAAGTCGCTGTCGGTCATGCCGGTGGCGCGCCACAGCGACCGGGCAGCCGCCGCGGAGGCGGTCGAGCCGGTGGTGACCTTGGCGGAGCGTAGGGGTATCGATGTCACGGGGTGGGTCCGATCTGGATCAGGTCTTTCGGCGGTTGGCCCTGCGTGCGGCGGACGACGTTGCCCACCACATGGCTGACCAGCCGTTCGTAGTAGCGCTCGGGCGCCGCGCCGCCGAGATGCGGCGAGACGATCACGTTCGGCATGCGCCAGAGCGCGCTATCGGGCGGCAGAGGCTCGGGGTCGGTGACATCGAGCGCGGCGCCGCCGATGGTGCCATCGGCGAGCGCGCGCTCGAGCGCCGCGTGGTCGACGACCGGCCCGCGGCCGACGTTGACGAGCACCGCATGGCGCGGCATGGCGGCGAGCTCGGCTGCGCCTATCAGCCCGCTGCTCTCGGGCGAGAGCGGCACCGCCACGGCCACGAAGTCGGCCTGTGCCAGCGCGCGATGGAATTGGCCCGCCGGCACCATCGCGTCGACATCGGCATGCGGCAGGCCGCGCCGCGACACGCCGGTGACCTTCATGCCGAAGGCCCTCGCGCGCCGCGCAAGCTCGGTGCCAATGCTGCCCATGCCGACAATCACCAGATGCGAATCGATCAGCTGCGACATGTGGTTGCGGATCGTGCCGTCCCACGCACAGCGCGCCTGTGCGGCCAGCACCGTCGGCAGGCGGCGCGCGAGGGCGAGCATCAGAGCCATCACATGCTCGGCAACGATCGGCGACCACACCGAACCAGCGTTGCTCGCCTGCACACGCGACGGCACGCCGTACTGCGGCAGCAACTCGTAGCCGGCCGACAACAGCTGCAACCAGCGGCACGGGTTGGCCGACTCCTGCAGCACGCCGGCGAGCTCGGCGCTGTACTCGGTGCCCGACAGCACGAGCGCATCGGCTTCGCGGGCCGCGGCCGGCAGCGCGGCGAGACTGGCCCAGCGCAGCGACACGTCCGGGACTTCCCGCAGCCGGCGGTCGAAGCTCTCGCGCGCAACCGGCGAGCAGACGACCAGGCGCAGCGTCATTCGACGCCGCTGCGCGGCAGCTGGCCGCGCGCGAGGCCGCTGCGGCCGCCCTGCGTGACGACCGGCAGGCCGGCCGCGTGGCAGATCCGCGGCACCCGTGGCACCTGCGACACCTGGACGGTGTCCAGCGGCTGCAGCACGGCAAGGGGGCGCTCGCCATGCTCGCCGGGCACATCGACGAGGTAGCGTTGCCCGACCTCGGGGCCGGCGATGATGCCGCGCTCACCGAGCATTTGGTGCAGCGCTCTCAGTGTCTCGTCAGCGTCCAATCTTTCGCCCTTTCCACGGTCTGGTCAGCTTGCGCCACTCTAGGCAGTCGCGGCGGGCGGGGCATCGTCGGAAGCGACGATCCAGTGTGCGCGCAAGCGGTTTACCCTGACAGGGTTACGCCCGAGCGCCTCTGCGATTGGCATCGCCCGCGATGAATAATCGACCGCCATGCACAAAGTACCTGCCCCGTCCCCTGGCACTGCCTTCCTGTTCGACAGCTGCGGCGGCATTGCTTGCATGGCGTTCGGCCGATGCGCCCTGCCTGTCGACTGCCGCGGGGGTGACGGCTGCTTCGCGAAAAGGCCGCCGCGCTTTAGCGGGGCCTGACACCCGCCATGGCCCAGAAGATTCCCGAGGAACGGCTGCTGCATGCCAAGCTGACACCGCCGACGGCGCGCCAGGGGCAGATCGTGCGGCAGGCGGTCGTCGACGCGGTGTGCGCGGCATCGGGCGCCAAGCTCGTGCTGTTGCGTGCGCCGGCCGGCTTCGGCAAGAGCACCGTGATGCTGCAGTGCATGGAACGGCTGAACGCGATGTCGGTGGCCACCGCATGGCTCACCGTGGACCGCGCGGACAACGATGCGTCGCGCTTCCTGGCGGGGCTCGAAGCGGCCGCCCGCAGGATTGCCGAGGGCGACGACGACGAAGAGCCGCGCGCACGGGAAGCCCGCACGGTGGGCGACGTCGCGCTGCGCGTCATCGCGCGGTTGGCCCGGCACGACAAGCCCTTCGCGCTCTTTCTCGATGACTTCGAGGCGGTGCAGGATCCCGGCGTCGTCGCGCTGCTGCGCGAGCTGATCGAGAACCTCGCGCCGCAGGGCCGGCTCATCGTCGGCTCGCGCGCCATGCCCGACCTGCGGCTCGGCCGCCTGCGCGCGCGTGGCCAGCTGCTGGAGGTCGATGCCGCGCGGCTGCGCTTCAGCCTCGACGAGACGGCGCGGTTCATCGCAGCGCGCCGCGCTGCGCCGCTCGACTTCGAGGACTTGTCGCGCCTGCACAGCAAGACCGAGGGCTGGGTGGCGGCCGTGTGGCTGGCGGCGGTGGCGCTCGAACGCAGCGGGTCAGCGGGCGAGTTCATCGCGCGCTTCTCGGGCACCGAGCAGTCGGTGGCGGAGTACCTTGCCGAAGATGTGCTGGCGCGCCAGGCGCCGCAGGTGCGCGACTTCCTGCTGCGAACCAGCGTGCTGAAGCACCTCGAGGCCTCGCTCTGCGACGCGCTGCTGCCGGGCGTGAACAGCGCACGGATCCTGCACGAACTCGAAGGCGCCGACGTGCTGCTGATCCCGATCGGCGCGCCGGGCACGCTCTACCGCTACCACAGCCTGTTCGCGCGCTTCCTGCAGGACCAGCTGGCGCGCGAGGCACCCGGCGAGGTCCGGCGCCTGCATGCGGCCGCGTCCGCCTGGTACGTGGCCCAGCGCCGGCCGGTGCCGGCGATCGACCACGCGATCGAGGGCAAGGACACCGCCCAGGCGGTGCTCCTGCTCAAGGCCCACGCGCCTGCGCTGCTTGCCCAGGGCCGCATGCGGCTCCTGGCGCGCTGGCTGGACGCACTCGCGCCCGAGGTCCTGACCGCGCAGCCGGCGCTGCAGCTGATCCGCATCTGGTCGGTCTGCTTCACGCGCGGCGCGGTCGAGGCGATGGAAATGCTCGAGCGCAGCGACCTGGCCGCGTCGACCGAGCCCGAGGTCGTGCCGCAGGTGCGCGCCTTGCGGCCCATCCTGCTCGCGATGCTGGACCGCTACGAAGAGGCCTATGCGGTCGGCCGCGAGAGCTTGCGCCACCTGCCCACCGCGGTGCCATTCGCCGACAACGTGCTCGCCAACGCGATGGCCAACATCGCTTCCGTGATGGGCGAATACGAGGAGGCGCGACGCCTGATCGACGCGGCGCGCCGCGGCCAGGGCACGAACGCGAGCGAATTCAACCTGATGTATTCGGAGTCGGCCGAGGGCATCCTCGACCTGCAGGAGGGGCGGCTGCGCCAGGCGACGGCGCGCTTTCACCTCGCGGTGAGTGGCACCCGCGGCCGCAGCGGCACGCAGACCGGCGGCAACGCCTGGGCCGGCGTGCCGTACGCCGTCGCGTTGTACGAGAACGGCCAGCTCGACCAGGCCGCGCACCTGCTGCAGGTCTATTTGCCGCTGGCGCGCGATGTCGGCCTGCCCGACCTGATCGCGATGGGTTACGGCACGCTGTCGCGCATCGCGTTCTGTCGCGGCGACGTCGACCAGTCGGTGCAACTGCTCACCGAGCTCGAGTATGTCGGCCACAAGGGCCAGCTACCGCGCGTCGTGGCCTTGGCACGGCTCGAGCGCTCGCGCGTGCTGCTGGTGCAAGGGCACCACCGCGCGGCCCGCGACGTGCTCGACCGCAGCGAGGACCCCCGGCTGTGGGAACGCGTTGCCCGCCAGCGCTTCATGGCCAACGACCTGGCGACGCTGGAGATCGCACGGCTGCGCTGGGAGGTGCACGCCGGCGACCCGCAGGCCGCCGCCGAACGCCTGGCCAAGGCTGCGCAAGCCGCGCAGGCCGAGGGGAGGCGCAGGCGCGTGCTGAAACTGCAGCTGCTGCACGCGGTGGCGCTGTACCGGGCCGACAGGCAGCCGGCCGCGCTGGCCGCACTGTCGAGCATGTTGAGCGAGGCCTGCGTCGAGGGCTTCGTCCGGCTGGTGCTCGACGAAGGCGACATCGTGAGGCCGGCAGTGCACGCGTTCGACGCCAGTCTTGCGGCGGGGTCGGGTCCGACGCCGGACCCGGTCTTCGCCGACTACGTGAAGCAGCTTGCGGTCGCGCTCGGGCCCGTCATGCCGGCCCCGCCGGCGGCGCTCCCGTCGACCTCGGCGCTGCTGCTCGAGCCGATGACGCGCGGGGAGATTCGCGTGCTGCATCTGCTCGGCGAAGGCTATTCCAACAGCGCGATGGCCGAGAAGCTGTTCGTCTCGGACAGTACGATCCGCACGCACCTGCGCAACATCAACACGAAGCTCGATTCGCACAGCCGGACCCAGGCGGTGGCTCTGGCGCGCCGCATCGGCCTGATTCCGTAAGAAAGCAGGTGCAGGCGAGTGGCCCGGCCGCGCGCTGCGGCTTGCCGGAGCCCGTTCCTCGACATCGTCGCTGGTCAAGGTGGCGGCCCCGGCGTTGGGGCGTTGCTCGATACGCACGTGGGCGCCGACGGCATCGACCCATCCATTACTCCAGCCGGGCGACGTCGCGCACCGCACCCTTGTCGGCCGACGTCGCCAGGAGCGCATACGCCTTCAGCGCCGTCGACACCTTGCGCTGGCGCGGCGGCGGCTTCCATGCGTTGGCGCCGCGGCCTTCCATCGCGGCGCGCCGCGCGTCGAGGACCTCGTCGCCCAGGCAGAGCCTGATCTGGCGCCCGGGAATGTCGATGCGGATCTCGTCGCCGTCCTGCACCAGCCCGATCAGGCCTCCGGACGCCGCCTCGGGCGAGATGTGCCCGATCGACAGCCCGGCGCTGCCGCCCGAGAAGCGTCCGTCGGTGATCAGCGCGCAGCTGCGGTCCAGGCCGACAGCCTTCAGCAGGCTGGTGGGCTTGAGCATCTCCTGCATGCCCGGCCCGCCGCGCGGTCCTTCGTAGCGTATGACGACGACGTGGCCCGGCTCGACGAGGCCGGCGCCGATGCCCTTGGCGGCCGCGCCCTCGCTCTCGAAGACGATCGCGCGGCCGGTGAATTGCAGGACCGATTCGTCGACGCCCGCGGTCTTGATGACGCAGCCGGCCGGCGCGATGTTGCCGTACAGCACCGCGAGGCCGCCATCCTGCGAATAGGCATGTTCGCGGTCGCGAACGCAGCCCCTGGCGCGATCGATGTCGAGCGATGGCCAGCGCTCATCCTGCGAGAACGCCGTCTGCGTCGGCACGCCGCCCGGCGCAGCCGAATAGAAGGTCTTCACGTGCTCGCTCGGCGTGCGGCGGATGTCCCAGCGCGCCAGCGCATCGGCCAGCGTCTCGGCGTGCACGGTGCGTGCGCGGGGGTCGAGCAGCCCCAAGCGGTCGAGCTCGCCGAGCAGGCCCATGATGCCGCCGGCGCGGTGCACGTCTTCGACATGCCACAGCGCCGTGGCCGGCGCCAGCTTCGAAAGGTGAGGCGTCGCGCGCGAGATGCGGTCGATGTCGGCCAATGTGAAGTCGACCTCGCCTTCGTGCGCCGCGGCCAGCAGGTGCAGCACGGTGTTGGTCGAGCCACCCATCGCGACGTCGAGCCGCATCGCGTTTTCGAACGCGGCGCGGGTGGCGATGCCGCGCGGTAGCACCCCGGCGTCGTTCTCGAAGTAGTAGCGGCGGCACAGGTCGACGACGAGACGGCCCGCCGTGAGGAACAGCTCCTTGCGATCGGCGTGCGTCGCCAGCATCGTGCCGTTGCCGGGCAGCGCCAGGCCGAGCGCCTCGGTCAGGCAGTTCATCGAGTTCGCGGTGTACATGCCCGAGCACGAGCCGCAAGTCGGGCACGCGGCGCGTTCGAGCTCCATCACCGCGCCCTCCGAGACGGTCGGGTCGCCCGCGGCCACCAGCGCCGTCACACCGTCGATCTTGATCGATCGACCATCGCGCTGCACCTTGCCCGACTCCATCGGGCCGCCCGAGACGAACACGGTCGGAATGTCCAGCCGCATCGCGGCCATCAACATGCCCGGCGTGATCTTGTCGCAGTTGGAGATGCAGACCAGCGCGTCGGCGCAGTGGCCGTTGACCATGTACTCGATCGAATCGGCGATCAGGTCGCGCGAGGGCAGCGAGTACAGCATGCCGTCGTGGCCCATCGCGATGCCGTCGTCGACCGCGATCGTGTTGAACTCCTTGGCGACGCCGCCGGCCGCCTCGATCTCGCGTGCGACGAGCTGGCCCATGTCCTTCAGGTGCACGTGGCCAGGCACGAACTGCGTGAACGAATTGGCGACCGCGACGATCGGCTTGCGGAAATCGCCATCGGTCATGCCGGTGGCCCGCCACAGCATGCGGGCCAGCGTGTTGTCTCGGCCTTGAGTCACGCGGGAGGAACGGAGTTCTGGCATGGGAGTCTCGTGTCGTCGATCCGTTCGCCCCGTGCCTGTCGAAGGGCCGGCGCGCACTCGATCGCGTTCAGCGTCACCCAGGCGACGGCGCCCTCGTTGTCGATTTGCAGGTGTTCGAAGGCCACGCTCACATCGCCCGCGCGATCACGTGCTTCATGATTTCGTTGGTGCCGCCGTAGATGCGCTGGATGCGCGCATCGACGTACATGCGGCCGATCAGGTATTCGTTCATGAAGCCGTAGCCGCCGTGCAGCTGCAGGCATTCGTCGACCACCTTCGCCTGCTGCTCCGACGACCACAGCTTGACCATCGAGGCGGTCACCGTGTCGAGCTTGCCCGCGACGAGGTCCATCACGCAGCGATCGACGAAGGTGCGCGCCACCTTGCAAATGGTGGCGATCTCCGCCAGCTTGAACTTGGTGTTCTGAAACTCGGCGATCGGAGTGCCGAAGGCCGAGCGCTGGCGCGTGTAGTCGAGCGTGGCCTGGTAGGCACCTTCCATGGCCGCCGCGGCGATCACGCCGATGATGGTGCGCTCGTACGGCAGGTCGGACATCAGCTGGAAGAACCCCTGGCCTTCGGCGCCACCCAGCAGGTTGTCGGCGGGCACGGTCACATCGTCGAAGAAGAGCTCGGAGGTGTCCTGCGCCTTCAGGCCGATCTTGTCGAGCACGCGCCCGACGCGAAAGCCCTCGACCTCTTTCGGCTCGACAATCAGGATCGAGGTACCGCGCGCGCCTTGCGACGGGTCGGTCTTGGCGACAACCAGCACGATGCCCGCGAGATACCCGTTGGTGATGAATGTCTTGGAGCCGTTGATCAAGTAGTTGTCGCCCTGCCGCAGCGCGCGCGTGCGCACACCTTGCAGGTCGGAGCCGGCGCCGGGCTCCGACATCGCGATCGCGCCGACGATCTCGCCGCGCGCCATGCGCGGCAGGAATCGCTGCTTCTGCGCTTCGGTGCCGTGGTTGAGCAGGTAGTGCGCGACGATCGAGTGGACCGACGGACTCATCCCCGTCAAGCCGCGGCGCGACATCGCGTCGTAGAACACCGACTCGTGGCGGAAGTCGCCGCCGCCACCACCGTATTGCTCGGGGATGTCGGAGCACAGCAAGCCCAATTCGCCGGCCCGCCGCCACAGCGCGTGGCCGACATGGCCCTGCTTGCGGGCCGCCTCGTCTTGCGGAAGCATTTCTGTCTCGACGAAACGCACGACGGTGTCTTGGTACATCGCGAGGGTTTCATCGATCCAGGCGGGTTGAAAGTCGATTGGCATGGTTGCTTGTGTTCGGTGGCTACGCATCAGACGGTGGCGGGCTTGTGCAGCCTGGCGATCGTGTCGCCGTCGACGCCCCAGGCGCGCAGGAAGGGGCTCGGGTCGCGCTCGGGCGCCGACGGTGCGGCCGGCTGATCCGGCGCGGTGCGGCTGAAGCGCGGCGCCGGTGCGGGCTGCACGACGCCGTCGATCGTGACGAAGGCCTGGCGTGCCTGGTTATGGTGGTGGCCGGGCGCCTCGTCCCAGTCGAGCACCGGGGCGAAGCAGGCGTCGGTGCCTTCGAGCACTGCGCACCACTCGTCGCGGGTGCGGGTCTTGAAGATGTCGGCCATGCGGTTCGTCAGCATCGGCCACAGGCGCTGGTCCATCTGCTGGTCGAACAGCGGATCATCGATGCCGCAGATGTCGCGCAGCTTGGCGTAGAACTGCGGTTCGAGCGCACCGACCGAGACGTGGCGGCCGTCGGCGCAGATGTAGGTGTCGTAGAAGTGCGCGCCGCCGTCGAGCAGGTTCTCGCCACGCAGAGAGCTCCACTGCCCCGCGGCCTTCAGGCCATAGAAGCAGGCCGACAGCAGTGCGGAGCCGTCGGTCATCGCCGCATCGACGACCTGGCCCTTGCCCGATGCGCGCGCTTCGTGCACTGCGCAGATCACGCCGAACGCGAGCAGCATGCCGCCGCCGCCGAAATCGCCGATGAAGTTCAGAGGTACGACCGGCCCTTCACCCGAGCGGCCGACCGCGTGCAGTGCGCCGCTGAGCGCGATGTAGTTGATGTCGTGGCCGGCCGCGTGCGACAACGGGCCGGTCTGGCCCCAACCGGTCATGCGGCCATAGACGAGGCGCTTGTTGCGCAGGTGGCAGACCTCCGGGCCGAGGCCGAGACGCTCCATCACGCCGGGGCGGTAGCCTTCGAGCAGGACGTCGGCGCGCTCGACGAGCTGCAGCACGGTCTCGACCGACTTGGGCTGGCGCAAGTCGAGCACCAGCGCACGCCGGCCGCGCGCCAGCACGTCGAAGCGCGCTTCGACGCCGTTGGCGGCGCCCGGCCGCATGATGCGCACGACTTCGGCGCCCATGTCGGCGAGCAGCATCGCCGCGAAAGGTCCGGGGCCGATGCCCGCCATTTCGACCACTCTCAAACCTGCAAGAGGCCCTGACATTCAGCTCTCCTTATGACGTGAAGACGATGCTGTCACACGGTACGGGCGCCTGAATCGTCGGTTCCGACGATTCAGGCAGGGGGTGCGCGTGACAGCATCGAGGCCTTCCCAGGATTGGCATTCACATGGATCTGCGCGACGTTTCGCTCGATGACAAGTTTGCGGACACGGGCAAGCCGAGCCTCATCAGCGGCCCGCAGGCGCTGGTGCGGCTGCTGCTCACGCAAAGCCGGCGCGACGCCGCGGCGGGGCTGAACACGGCGGGCTTCATCAGCGGCTATCGCGGCTCGCCGCTCGGCAATGTCGACCACGCGATGTGGGACGCGGCGAAGTGGCTCAAGGACCGCCGGATCGTCTTCCAGCCGGGCATCAACGAGGAGCTCGCCGCGACCGCGGTCTGGGGCACGCAGCAACTCGACGCGATGAAGGAAGCCACCGTCGACGGCGTGTTCGCGATGTGGTACGGCAAGGGCCCGGGCGTAGACCGTTCGGGCGACGCGCTGAAGCACGGCAACTACACCGGCGGGCATCCGAAGGGCGGCGTGCTGGTGCTGCTCGGCGACGACCATCCGGGCAAGTCGTCGACGGTGGTGAGCCACAGCGAGCAGGCGATGGTCGGGCACCAGATGCCGGTGATCTTTCCGTCCAACGTCGGCGAATACGTGCGCTTCGGCCTGCTTGGCTGGGCGATGTCGCGCTATGCCGGCTGCTGGACCGCGTTCAAGGTCGTCAACGAATCGATGGAGCAGACCGCGACGGTGCCGGGCGACGAGGGCCTGCAGATCGCGACGCCCGACAAGGGCGAGCTCCCGCCCGAGGGTCTGTACTACCGGGGCGTCTTCGCGCCGGCGCGCGACGAGATCATCCACAAGCGGTGGCGCATCCCGCTCGCGCAGCGCTTCTGGCGCGCGAACCGCGTCGACCGCGCCGAGTTCGGCGTCGCGCAGCCGCGACTCGGCCTCGTCACAGCAGGCAAGGCCTACGGCGACGTGCTGCACGCCTTGCGCTACCTCGGCATCGACAGCGCACGCGCCGCGCAGCTCGGCATCGATGTCTACAAGGTCGGCATGATCTGGCCGCTCGAGCCCGAAGGACTGCGCGAATTCGCGCAGGGCTGCGAGGAGCTGTTCTTCGTCGAAGAGAAGTCGGCGTTCATGGAGCCGCAGGCGGCCGCGCTCTTCTACAACCAGGCGCAGCGACCCCGCATCGTCGGCAAGGGCGACGAGGACGGCGCGCCCCTGCTGCCGTCGGACACGCTGATCGAACCGCTCGAGCTCGCGCAGGCCATCACCGCGCGGCTCGTGCGCAACGGCCTGGCCGATACCGGGCTGCACGAACGCCTGGCGGCGGTGAAGTCGGTGCGCCGCGTGCTGCTGTCGGTGACCGATGCCTCGCCAAGGCGGCTGCCGTTCTTTTGCTCTGGCTGCCCGCACAACACTTCGACCAATGTGCCTGAAGGCAGCCTCGCGATGTCGGGCATCGGCTGCCACGGCATGGCGATGTGGGCCAAGCCGGGCACCACGATGATGGGCACGCAGATGGGCGCCGAAGGCACGAGCTGGGCGGCCCTGCAGCACTTCACCCGGCGCCGCCACATATTCCAGAACATCGGAGACGGCACCTACTACCACTCGGGACTGCTCGCGATCCGCCAGGCGATCGCCGCCGGTGCGAACATCACCTACAAGATCCTTTTCAACGATGCGGTTGCGATGACCGGCGGCCAGCCGTTCGAAGGGCCGCTGTCGCCGTCGATGATCGCGCAGCAGGTGCTGGCCGAAGGCGTGCAGCATGTCGTGCTCGTCACCGACGACACTTCGAAGCATCCGGCCGGCTCGCTGCCGGCGCAAGTGCCGGTGCTGCCGCGCACCGAGCTCGACCGCGTGCAGCGCGAGCTGCGCGAGGTGCCGGGCTGCACCGTCATCATCTACGACCAGACCTGCGCCGCGGAGAAGCGGCGTCGCCGCAAGCGCAAGCTGATGGACGACCCGCCGGTGCGCATCGTCATCAACGACGCGGTCTGCGAAGGTTGCGGCGACTGCTCGGTGAAATCGGGTTGCGTGTCGATCGAGCCGCTCGAAACGCCGCTCGGCCGCAAGCGCCGCATCAACCAGTCGAGCTGCAACAAGGACTACAGCTGCACACAGGGCTTCTGCCCTTCGTTCGTCACGGTCGAAGGCGTTCAGATGCGCAAGCGCGCGCGGGTTGCAGTCGATGAACAGCTGTTCGACGCCCTGCCCGCGCCAATGACGCCGCCGCTGCCCGCGATGGGGGCGGGCATCATGCTCGCCGGCATCGGCGGCACCGGCGTCGTGACGGTCGGCGCGGTGCTCGCGATGGCCGCCCATGTGCAGGGACTGCAGGCGTCGGTCTACGACATGACCGGCATGTCGCAGAAGAACGGCGCGGTGCTGAGCCACCTGCGGATCGCTGCCGGCACCGGGCCGATTCCGACGCAGACAGTGGGGCTGGGCGAGGCGCTGCTCGTCGTCGCGTTCGACATGATCGCGGCGGTGTCCGACGAGGCCTTCCGCACCTTGTCGGCCGAGACCCGCCTGCTCGGCAACGACCGCGTGCAGCCGATGGCGACGTTGAACTTCAATCCCGACGAGAAGATCGACACCGGCCTCATTACGCGCAAGATCGCGGGCCGCGTCGGCCCGGGCCACGCCTTGTATGTCGATGCGACCGGCATCGCGCTCGCGCTGTGCGGCGACGCGATCGCAGCCAACTTCTTCATGGTCGGTGCCGCACTGCAGAAGGGCTGGCTGCCGCTGACGCTCGACGCGCTGGAGCGCGCGGTGCAGCTGAACGGCGTGCAGGTCGACTTCAACCTGAACGCGATACGCCTCGGACGCCTCTGGGCGCACGACCCCGCAGCGATCGCGACGCTGTTGCGCGACAACGCCTACGTGCCGCCGGTGCCGAAAGCGCTGGCCGGCGAGGCGCTCGTGGCAGACCGCGCGCGGCGGCTGCGCGAGTACCAGGACGCGGCCTATGCGCAGCGCTTCATCGCGGCGATCGATCCACTGCGCGCCGTCGAAGCCCGTGTCGCGCCGGGCCAGTCGGGCCTGACCGACGCGGCCGCGCAGGCGCTGTACCGGCTCATGGCCTACAAGGACGAGTATGAGGTCGCGCGGCTGCATGCCGACCCGGCTTTCCACGCCGGGATCGCGCAGCAGTTCGAGGGGACCGCGAAGCTGCGCTTCCACCTTGCGCCGCCGCTGTTCTCCAGGCGCGACCCGCACACCGGGCAGCTCGTCAAGCGCCAGTACGGGGCGTGGATGCTGCCGGTTTTCAGGGGTCTCGCGAAGCTGAAGTTCCTGCGCGGCACGGCGTTCGACGTCTTCGGCCACACCGCCGAACGGCGCGGCGAGCGCGAGTCGATCGGGCACTACGAGAAGCTGCTGCAGACAATCGTCGCCGAGCTGGCGCCGCACAACCACGGCGCCGCCGTCGAGCTAGCGAGCTCCACGCTTGCCATCCGGGGATATGGGCATGTGAAGGCGCAGTCGCATGCGAAGGCGCGCGAGGAAGAGGCGCGCCTTCTCGATGCCTTCATGGCGGCAAGACCGACCTTGAGAGCCACCGGTTCAGTCTGACTTTGTCGAAGTGTCCGTTCGACGAACCCGCAGCGAACCGTCGGTGTTTCGGAAATCCGCGCTCAAGCCGGCTTGATCTGCTGCGCGGCGGCCGGCTGCTCGACTTCCATTGTCGCGAGGGCACCGCCCATCGGGACTTCGATTCCCAAGCGCTTCTGCAGCATCCTTGCGTGCGGAAGGTAGCGAGTGGCCAGGCTCTCGAGCTTCACGTCCTCGTAGCCTCGAACCATGTCCGGCGCTTCGGCGAGTTCGACCACGACGTCGTATGAAGCGCCTTGGCGCGCCAGCGCCGCATCGATCTGCGCCATGTAGTAATCCGCCAGTTCGCGCTCGATGCGACGCACATGCGTGCGGCCCAGCAGGTCGAGCGGCGTCCCCCGCAAGCGCTTCGCCGATCGCAGCAGCGCGAGCGCCGGCCGGAACCAGCGGCCGAGTTTCAGCTTGCGCTGCACGCCGAGCGCGCGCAGGAAGGTCGGCTGGAAGTGCCAGTAGACCTTCACCTGGGTGCCGAATCCGCGCGCCAGCGCCACCTCGCTTTCGGCGAGCAGGTGCAAGCGCGCGACCTCGTATTCATCCTTGTACGCCATCAGCTTGTAGAGGTTGCGCGCGACCGCCAGCGCCAGCCGATCGCCGGACTCGCCGCTGCGCTTCAGCACCTTGGCGACATGGTCGGCATAGCGCTTCGCATACCCCTCGTCCTGGTACTCGATGAGCTCCTGCACGCGCAGCGTGAGCAGCCGCTCGAGCTCGCCGCGTGCGCCGGTCGCGGCAACGATCTCCGCCACACGCGGAGACACGACTCGCGGCGCCGGCGCGTTGCGGCGGGCCAATGCGCGCTCGACCTGGTCCGGATCGGCCACCTGCAGGCGGCCCCAGCGGAACGCATCGAGGTTGGATTGCACGGCGGTGCCGTTCAGGCGGATGGCGGCCTCGATCGCTGCGGCGCTGATCGGAATCGCGCCGAGCTGGAAGGCGACGCCGACCATCAGGAGGTTGTTGGCCATGTGATCGCCGAGCAGCGCTTCGGCGAGCGACTGGGCGTCGAGGAACACATTGCGGTCCTCGCGCGAGACGGCATTGATGCGCCGTGCGAGCTCGGCTTGCGCCGGATAGCTGCGCGTGACGTTCGACACCATCTCGCCGGTCGGCACCGGCGTCGTCGAGACGACCGCCACGGTGCGCTCGGGCGATGCCATCGCGAGGTTGACGGGGTTCACCGCGCCGAGCGCGTCGAAGGCGAGGTACAGGTCCGCCGCGCCGTTCGAGACGGTCGGTGCCGGCGCCTCGCCGGGCGCGTGGATTTTCAGGTGCGACACCACCGGGCCGGCCTTCTGGCTCGAACCCGTGTGGTCGTAGGTCTGCACCTGCTTGCCGTCCATGAACGCCGCCGTGCCGAGGATCTGGTTCACGGTCACCACGCCGGTGCCGCCGATCCCGATCAGCCCGGCCGCGTAGCGCGGGCCCTGCACCGTCGGCACCGGGTCCGGCAGCACCACATCCTCGGGGAACGGTATCGCCGCCTTCTTCACGGTCTTCGGCGGCGCGCCGTCGACGGTCTCGATCGTCAGGAACGACGGGCAGTCGCCGTTCAGGCAGGAGAAGTCCTGGTTGCACGACGACTGGTGGATCTGCGTCGTGCGGCCGAACTCGGTGGCCACCGGCTGCACGCTCAGGCAGTTCGACTTGCGGCCGCAGTCGCCGCAGCCTTCGCAGACGCGCTCGTTGATGAATGCCGCCTTCGGCTTGTACGCGAGCTTGCCGCGCTTGCGCAGGCGGCGCTTCTCGGCCGCGCACTGCTGGTCGTTGATCAGCACCGTCACGCCTTCGATGGCGGCGAGTTGCGCCTCGGCCTCGACCAGCCGGTCGCGGTGCCAGACTTCGGCGCCGTTGACCTTCCTGCCAGGGTAGCGCTCGAGCTCGTCGGTGGTGACGATGACTTTCTTGACGCGCTCCGCGTACAGCAGGCTGACGATCTCGGCAACGCTCAGTGCACCGGTCACGTCCTGCCCTCCGGTCATCGCGACCGTCTTGTTGTAGAGCAGCTTGTAGGTGATGTTCGCGCCGGCCGCGACCGCAAAGCGGATCGCAAGGCTGCCCGAGTGATGGAAGGTGCCGTCGCCCAGGTTCTGGAAGAAGTGGCGCGTCTCGGTGAACGGCGCGACGCCCACCCACTGCGCGCCCTCGCCGCCCATCTGCGTGTAGCCGGACACCTCGCCGTAGACCGGGCCCATCCACAGCGCCATCACGTGGCAGCCGATGCCCGCGCCGACGACCGAGCCCTCCGGAACCTTCAGGCTGCGGTTGTGCGGGCAGCCCGAGCAGAAGTAGGGCGTGCGCCCCGGCAGCGCGAGCACCGGCACGACCGCGCGCGCAGCGGCTGCCACCGGTTTCAGGCGCGGCGGCAACCCGAACCGGGCCAGGCGCTTTTCGAGGGCTGGCGCGATCGCATCGGCCGAGAGCTCGCCGTGCGCGGTCAGCAGGTTGGCGCCGGTCTCGTCCTGCTTGCCGACCACGACAGGACGGTCGGGCAGCGCGTAGAGCAGGTCTTTGAGTGCGGTCTCCAGCATCGGTCGCTTGTCTTCGACCACGAGGATCTCCTCGAGCCCTTGCGCGAACTCGCGCACGATCGTCGGCTCGACCGGGTACAGCAGCCCCATGGTCAGGATGCGCACGCCCATCGCCTGTAGCGCCGCGTCGTCGAGCCCCAGGTTCGACAAGGCCTGGCGCACGTCGTAGTAGGTCTTGCCGCCGGTGAGGATGCCGATGCGCGCCCTGGGCGAATCCACCGCGATCCGGTTCAGCCCGTTCAGCCTCGCGTACTCGCGCGCGATCTCCAACTGGCCGTAGTAGATGCGGCGTTCGGCTTCGAGCAGCGGCGGGCCGGCCTCGTTGAGGCGGAGGGCCGGCGTCATGGCCGTGCCGTCGAGATCGACCTTGGGCAGCACCGGCTTGACGCGCTCGGGGCCGACCTCGACGCTCGCGCAACTGTCGGCCACATCGGTGATGAACTTGAAGCCGACCCACAGCCCCGATGCGCGCGACATCGCGTAGCCGTGCAGGCCGAGGTCCAGCGCTTCCTGGATGTTGCCCGGGGCGAGGACAGGCATGTAGCAGCCGGCCATCAGCAGGTTGGTGTCGCTCGGATAGATCGTCGAGCGTGCATGCGGGTCGTCACCGGCGACGACGAGCACGCCGCCGTTCTTGCCGACACCGCGGAAATTGGCGTGGTGGAAGGTGTCGGCTGCGCGCTCGACGCCAGGCGACTTCCCATACCACAGGCCGAACACGCCATCGTATCTCGCGCCCGGCACGGCATGCAGCGTCTGGGTACCGAACACCGCCGTCGCCGCGAGTTCCTCGTTGAGGCCGGGCTGGAAAACGATGTGGTGCCGGTCGAGCTGCTCGCGGTTGTCGAGCATCACGTCGTCGACGCCGCCCACCGGCGACCCCGGATAGCCCGACACGTAGCCGGCGGTGTTCAGGCCGCGGCGCACGTCGGCGCGTCGCTGGTCGATCAGCAGCCGCAGCAGCGCCTGCATCCCGTTGAGATAAATCCGGCCTTCCTCGATGTTGTAGCGATCATCGAGCGTGGTCAGGAACCGAGCTTCACTCATGGCATTCATGTCGATCATGGTAGGCGCGCGGGTGACCCGGTGCATCGTCGAAAGCGACGAATCCAGGCGCCGGGCCGGGCGACGCGCAGGGTGTGACGCGATCTCCTGCAAGTACCGAAGCAACGGTGGCGTGAAATAGAGAGCGCCAATATCGGACATTGCAATGCGAAAACGTCGAACGAGTGCGCAGCATGCAACGTGTGCGTCTCTTCCAGCGTTGCCTCGATCCGCCTCAGAGCGTCCTTGAGCGTTGTAGGTCCTCCGTTCGCCACCCGGGTCATCGACGATCGACGCGAGCGATGCTTTCGTCAACGCCGTCTTTTCAGACAGCGAAGTGTGTATCGATGTAAGTGATTGACCACCGAGCCTACGGTTGTCGGCCTACGCTCGCACCGGGTCCGGGCGGACTCAAATGCCGCCACCCGCCGAGTCCGGAACGTCCGCGATGCGGCCGCCGCGTAGTGGGACAAGGAGCGAGAGATGCGCGAAAACGACGGGCCTGACAACACCAACGAAGATTCGCCCCAAATGGCGCCAATACCGTCTCGACGCGCCTTCATTCGAGGCGCGATCCTCTACGCCATGTCTGTTGGCGCGGGCGTCAGCGTCACTGGTTGCGGCGGCGGTGGTGGCAGCAGCGGCGGTGGTGGGTTCGGCGGAATCATCGGCGCCGGAACTGGCACAAACGCAGGCCCGCCCCCCGTCCAACCAACAACGGTGTTTCAACACGGCGTCGGGAGTGGCGACCCAATGTCAGACCGTGTCATCCTTTGGACGCGCGTCACAGTGGCCAGTCCGGGCGCACTGAACGTATCCTGGGAGCTCGCAAGCGATGCGAACTTTGGCGCCATCGTTTCACGCGGCACGGCCAGCACCGGCCCCGACCAGGACTACACGGTCAAGGTAGATGCCACCGGCCTGCTGGCGGCCAGCGTCTACTACTACCGTTTCTACTTCGGATCGGACCCCTCCCCCACCGGACGCACCAAGACGCTGCCGGTTGGGAGCGTGGCGCAGGTCCGGCTCGGAGTGGTGTCGTGCTCCAATTTCCCGGCAGGCTACTTCAATGCTTGCGCCGAACTGGCCAAGCACGCGGATCTCGATGCTTTCCTGCATTTGGGCGACTACATCTACGAGTACGGGCCGCTAGGCTACGCATCGCAACTGGCGATCGCGATCGATCGTGAATCGCAGCCGACCCATGAAATCCTGTCGCTCGCCGACTATCGCCGGCGTCATGCGCAGAATCGCGCCGATCCGGACCTGATCGCACTGCATTCGAAGACCCCAGTGTTCGCGGTGTGGGACGATCATGACTTCGCCAACAACGCATGGTCCGGCGGCGCCGCGAACCACGATCCGGACACCGAGGGCAGTTGGGACGTTCGAAAAGCGGCCGCCATGCAGGCTTGGCGCGAGTGGCTGCCCATACGGCTGCCGGATCCGGGCAATCCGCAGAAGATCTATCGTTCCTTCGATTTCGGAACCCTTGCGTCACTGCACATGCTGGACACGCGGATCATCGGCCGCGAGCCGCAAGTGACGCTGGACTCCTATCTCGCAGGCGGCGCTGCCAACCCGTCGCGTCAACTCCTTGGTGTTGAACAATCGGATTGGCTGACGGCACGAATGTCCGCCTCCGCATCGACTTGGCAAGTGCTTGGGCAACAGGTGCTGATGGCCCGCATGGAGATTCCATTGAGCGTCGCCACTTCGTTCACACCGGAGACGCTAGGCAAATTCGTGCTGGCGCAATCCACGCCCGAGCCCTTGCGCGATGACGACCAGCGCGCCCTGCTGGCCCAGCGCCGCGTCCCCTACAACCTCGACGCATGGGACGGCTATCCGGCAGCGCGCGAGACCGTGCTGGCATCCGCCCGCTCATCGGGCAAGAACCTCGTCTCACTGGCGGGAGACACCCACAATGCATGGGCCAGTAACCTCACCGATGCTGGCGGGCAGCGTGTCGGCGTCGAGTTCGCGACCAGCTCGATCAGTTCGCCAGGCTTCGAGCGACTGCTGCCGCTGATCTCGGAGACTGTCCTGGCTGACGGGTTCATGAAGATGGTGAAGGACCTGCGCTACGCCGAGACGAGCAGGCGCGGCTTTCTCATCCTCACACTGACGCCAGCGGAAGCCCGGTGCGACTGGACGTCGGTCAGCACCGTGTTCAGCCATTCTTATTCCGCGCGAATTGAGAACAGCATGCACGCCCTTCCGGGATCGGGCAATCTTGACGTGCTGCCGGCATAGGCCTGTGGACCAGCCACGCTTCCGCTGCTGCCCACAAGGCCAGCGGGCAAGACTTCGTTGCTGCGGGCGAGATCTGACTTTCAGGATCTGGCCCTTCTCGATCATGTGGATCAGCTCCCAGGGAGACCCAAAGAGCTTTAGCCAAATTCCTACGCCCTGGCTTTTTCCGGTCCATATACTGAAAGGCACTCGTGGCCGACGCCCGACCCGAAGGGGTCTGGAATCCCGTGGGCTGTGCTGAAGTCGCCTATGGACCGTCGAGCTTGTGGCGGTGCCGAAAGGGATGTCTTGCCCGAATTCAAAGCTTCAACCCTTGAGCAGTTGCTCGCACACCATGCCAGCGAGAGGCCTGCGGCAATTGCCTTGGTGGCGCCGGGGGCGCAGCCGGTTGGCTATGGCCAATTGTTCTCCATGGTTCGAGCGGCGCGACCCTGGCTGGCTTCCAGAGGACTTGCGCCTGACGCTCGCATTGCCGTGCTCATGCCTGCAGGTCTTGACCTGGCCATGTCGTGCCTGGTGGTTGCATGCTCAGCCGTTTGCATTCCGCTGAACACGGGACTAAGCGAGCCTGAACTGCTGGCTTTGCTCGCAGACGCCCGCGTCGATGCTGTCCTTGGATTGCCGGGCGACACAGTGCCAGCCCGGTTGGCGCAAGCGGCCGGACTGACGTCCCTGATCTTCGACGCCAGGCAGCGGCTGGAGGACTCCGCCGAGGGCATCGTCGGACCGCTCGCATCCGTGCCGGGGCCATCCGATACAGCCCTGGTCCTGATGACTTCGGGGACGACCAGGAAGTCCAAGCGCGTGCCGATCCTGCAAGGGCAACTCGTGCAGTCCGCGCGACAAACTGCGCGTCACCTCCGGCTTTGCCCAGATGACCGTGGCCTCTTGGTGATGCCTGCGTTCCACAGCCAGGGCTTGATCGTGGGATTGCTCGCGCCCCTTGCTGCCGGCTCGACGGTCGTGTGCGTGCCCGGTTTCGAGCCCTCCGAGTTCCTGGGCTGGGTCATCGAATTCCGTCCCACGTGGTTCACCGCTTCGCCCATGGTTCACCAGGTCGTCATCGACCTCGTGTCGCGCCTTGGCACCGGCATGCCGCCGCACCACTTGCGCATGATCCGTTCGGCATCGTCGCCGCTTTCCGAGACGTTGCAGTGTCGAATGGAGGCGCTGTGGGATGTTCCGGTCATTCAAGGCTACGGCATCACCGAAACAGCCGGGCAAGTGGCGTGCAACCCGTTGCCGCCCGAGGCTCGAAAGGCAGGTTCGGTCGGCCGGCCTGTTGGTGCGGATCTGCGCGTGACCGATGCCAAGGGGGATGCGCTACCAGTGGGCCAGGCCGGTGCGGTGATGGTACGTGGACCTTCGGTGTTCGGCGGCTATGAAGATGCGCCCGATCTGAACGCGGGCGCCTTTCGGGACGGGTGGTTCGACACCGGCGACCTTGGCTGGTTCGACCATGACGGCTATTTGTTCCTGACCGGGCGCAGCACGGAGATGATCAATCGAGGCGGCGAGGAAATCTCGCCCTTCGAGATCGAGCAAGCGCTCGCGTGCCTGCCGGGTGTCGCGCAAGCGGTGGCCTATCCGGTGGCGCATCCAACGTTGGGCGAAAACGTCCATGCCGCTGTCGTGCCCTCTCGTGACTGCACCGTGGACGGACAGGCTCTTCGCTCGGCTCTTTTCGGGGTCATTGCGGTCTTCAAGATACCGGCGTGCATCCACGTGATCGATCGCATCCCGCAAGGCGCAGGCGGCAAGGTCCAGCGGCGAAGCCTCCAGCATCAGGTCGCGGCACTCCTCCCCGACTTGCAGGCCGAAGTGCCTTTGACTCCCCTGGAATCGCAGATCGCCGCCTTGTTTGCACAAGTCCTGGTGCAACCCGCGATTGAATTCGATGCCAATTTCCTCGCCATCGGGGGCGACTCCTTGTCCGGCGCCCGGCTGGTCCTCGAAGTCAACGGGACCTGGGGCGTTGATCTGCCGGCATCGGCATTGTTGGCGCGACCGACAGTCAAGACTTTCGCAGCTGCCTTGCAAGTCGCCATCGAAGAAGCCGATGCACTGAGCGCAACCCTCCAGGATGAACTGGACGCCCTCAGCGATCACGAGGTGGAGTTGCTCCTCCGAAGTGATCAATTCGGAGTTGGAGCGACTAGCTGATCGATTCGTCCGCGCTGCGGCACGCAACAGCCCTCGACAAAACTCAAATAGGTACTCTGATGAATGCAGTCCCGAACGTGACCTCTCCGGAACATTCGATTCCAACCAGTCCGGAAGCACGACGGCGCATCCTCGCTCGCAAGCTTCAGCAACGTGCCGCAGCGGGCACGCTCGCGAGTTCCGGGACGACCGATGGCACTCCCCTGTCGTTCCCGCAGGAGGGGTTGTGGTTCGTGGATCAGATGGCCAGCGGAGGCGTGGCCTACAACATTCATTCAGCGACGCGCTACCGCGGCCCCTTGGACGCCGAACTGATCGAGCGCGCCCTGCAATGGCTGCTTGCGCGCCACGACAGCTTGCGCGCGGAGTTTCATGCCGCAGAGCGGGCGCCTGTGCAGAGGGTCATCCCCGTGCCACTGGCGCTGCAACGGTTCAAGCTGAAGCGCGTGCAGCTCGCCCCGGCGGATGCGACGGAGACAGCGCTTCGCGAGCACGTGGCGGCCACGATTGCCCGGCCCTTCGATCTGTCCAGCGCGCCACTGCTGCGCGCGGAATTGTTATGCATCGCGCCCCAGGATCATGTGCTTGTACTGGTCGTGCATCACATCGTGGCCGATGGCTGGTCCATGAGTGTCGTCAAGCGCGAACTCGCCCAGTTCTACGCGCGAGGCGGCGAGGACGTCGAATGGGCCGCGCCGCAACTGTCATTCGCCGACTACGCGACGTGGCAGCGCCAGCGTTTCGAACGCGAGGGCCTTCAGTCACATGCCGCGCATTGGCGCGACAACCTGCGCGAGTTGCAGATCCTGAACTTGCCCACGGACAAACCACGGCCGCCACAGGCGGCTCATGCCGGAAAAACGCTCGCTGTGGGCATTGACCCGATGCTCGGCGCTGCATGGCGCAAGCTCGTGGCGCGGCGGGACGCTACGCCATTCATGGGGTTTCTTGCAGCCTTCAACGTGCTCCTGATGCGCTACACCGGCCAGACCGACGTCGCTGTTGGCGTCCCCCTGGCGGCACGGCATGATGCCCGCCTGCGCGACATGGTGGGCTATTTCGCCAACACGGTGGTCATGCGCAATCACCTTGAAGTCCAGGCTGGATTCAACGTGCTGCTGGAGAGCGTGCGCCAGACCACGCTGGCGGCGCTTGCCCACCAGGACATGCCCTTCGACAGGCTGGTCGCGGAGCTGAATCCGGAGCGCGATCCCAGCCGCAATCCGCTCTATCAGGTCTCGTTCGCACTGGAGAACTTCCCCCACCGTGTCCTCGATCTGGGCGGCTTGGCCAGCGAAGACTTGTGCGTCCGCACCGAGACTTCGAAATTCGACCTATCCCTGGTCATCGTCGAATCGGACGGCAGGTTCGAGGCCCTGTTTGAATACCGCACCGACCTGTTCGAGGCACGCACGGTCGCGCAGATGGCGGGCCACTTCATCACGCTGCTCCAGGGCATTGTTGCCGAACCCGATGGCGCACTGGATCGACTACCGCTGATGAACGCAGTCGAGCGGCAACGAGTGCTGTTCGAGTGGAACCAGCAGCTCCCCGCGGTTGACCGCGACGTGCCGGTGCATTCGATCTTTCGCGCGAAGGCGAGGGAGATGCCCGATGCGGTCGCGTTGCGTTTCGGAACGCGCTGCACGAGCTACCGGGAACTCGATCTGCTGTCGGATCGCCTCGCGCGGAATCTCCGCGCACTGGGCGTCGGGCCCGAATTGACGGTCGGTCTCTGCATGAAGCGCTGCGCCGGCATGGCGGTCGCCCTGCTGGGCATCTTGAAGGCAGGCGGCGCCCTGCTTCCGTTGGACCCCAAGCACCCGAGCGAACGGCTGCACGCCATGCTGGAGGATTCGAAGCCGGCCGTGGTCCTGGCCCAATCGGTGCTCCTGGATCGCCTGCGGGCGATCTGGACTTCGCCGGCGACAAGGTACCTCATGGTTCTGGACGATGGCGGACCGCTGCCTGTCGAACCCCCGGCCGATTTGCCTGAACTGACACGCCAGGATCATCTGGCCTACCTGATCTACACCTCGGGTTCGACCGGCACGCCAAAGGCCGCACAGTTGAAGCACCGCGGCTTGAGCAACCATGTGCTCTGGATGAACGAAGCACTGGGGCTGACTTCCGGCGACCGGGTCCTGCAGAAGACTTCGGTCAGCTTCGACGCGTCGCTGTGGGAGTTCCTCTCGCCGCTGTGCTGCGGTGCGACGCTCGTGATCGCACAACCCGATGTTCATGAAGACATGCGGCTGCTGGCCGCGGCGATCCGGGAGAACGACATCAGCGTGGTCCAGTTCGTTCCTTCCGAACTGCGTGTGATGCTGGACGAATTGACCGAGGTGGACTGCCCGAGCCTTCGCTATGTGTTGAGTGGCGGCGAACCACTGGATCGCGCACTTGCGTTGGCGTTTCGGCAAAGGCTTCCGGGCGTCAGGCTCGGCAATTTCTATGGTCCCACCGAAGCGAGCGTGGACAGCGCCTGGTACGAGATCACCGCGGAACCACCGGATCGCCCGATCGTCCCCATCGGTCGTCCCATCGCCAATGTCCAGCTCTATGTGCTCGATGCCCACTTCCAGCCGCAACCCGTCAATGTCGCTGGCGAGCTGTATGTCGGCGGGCTCGGCGTGGGGCGCGGCTACCTGAATCGCCCGGAACTCAGCGCCGACCGCTTCCTGACGAATCCGTTCCGACCCGGCGAGCCCCTCTATCGCACCGGTGACTCGGCGCGCTGGTTGCCCGATGGGGTGGTGGAGTTCATCGGGCGCAACGACGACCAGGTCAAGCTGCGTGGCTTTCGCATCGAGCTCGGGGAGATCGAGTCCGCACTGGCCGCTTGCCATCAAGTGCAGGCGAGCGCAGTCGTCTTGCGCGACCTCGGCCCCAACCGAAAGGAACTGGTCGCGTACGTCGTCCCGAAGGGCGCGGCCGATGCGCGATCCATGCGGCAGGCTTTGAAGACCCGGCTGCCCGACTACATGATTCCGGGCATCTTCATGTTCCTTCCGGAACTGCCACGACTGGCCAGCGGGAAACTCGATCGCCGCCGGCTTCCCGGCCCTGACAGTGACGGGGCCGCGTTGCATCAGCTTGCGCCGCGATCACCGATCGAGTCGACCTTGCTGGACATCTGGAGCGCCGTGCTGGGCAAGTCAGGCTTCGGCGTGCGCGCGAATTTCTTCGATCTCGGCGGGCATTCGCTGCTGGCTACGCAGATCGTCTCGCGCATCCGTTCCACCCTTCGGGTCGAGTTGCCCTTGCGCCAGATGTTCGAGCGCCCGACGATCGAGGATCTGGCCCAGGAGATCGGCAGGTCGGCGTCGGAGCTGGATGTCGACGAAGCGGCCGAACTGGCGCCCATCGAGCGGGTGCCGCGATCAGGGTCGCTGCCCGTGTCATTCTCGCAGCGGCGCATGTGGGTGCTGAATCAGATGGACCCCGGGGGCGCCGCCTACAACATGCGCGACGCGATGCGTCTGCGCGGCCCACTGAACAAGACCGCATTGCGCGGGGCGCTGGACCACCTCGTCGCCAGGCACGAGGCATTTCGCTCGACCTTTCGATTCGCAGACGTCGAACCCAGGGTCGTCATCGGCGAGGTACGGCCGTCCGACCTGATCGAACTCGACCTGTCGGAGACGCCCTTGGCCGATCGGGAGCGCGAATTCCACAGGCAGGCCGAGCGCATTGCATCAGAGCCCTTCGACCTGGCTTCCGGTCCTCTTCATCGATTCATCCTGCTGCACCTCGACGCGAGCGACCATGTCCTCGCGCTCGTGATGCATCACATCATCGGCGACGACTGGTCGTGGGGCATCCTCCTGCGGGATCTGCAGGAACTGTACGGCGCGGAACTGAGAGGACGTGCGGCGTCCCTGCCGCCTCGCGAGCTCGACTTCGCCGACTACGCGAGCTGGCAGCGAAAGCACATCGACGACCGACTCCTCACGCGCCAGACTCACTACTGGCTGGGTCAGCTCGCGGGCATGGCCCCGTTGAACCTCAGCTCGGACACCGCAGTGGCGCAGCGCGTCGGCAGCCGGGGTGACCGCGTTCGACGGCAATTCCCACAGGGCTGGCTGGCCGACATCCAACGCTTCAGCGGCGCCCTCGGCCTGACGCCGTTCATGACACTCCTGGCGGCTTTCCAGGCCTTGCTTGCGCGCTATTGCGGCCAGGAGGACATCGTGGTTGGCACGCCCATCGCCGGGCGTATGCGAATCGAGTCCGAAGAGGTGGTCGGCTCGCTGGTCAACACGCTGGCGTTGCGCAGCCAGATCCGGCCGACCCAAAGCTTCACGGAGTTGACGAAGCAGGTGCGCGAAACCTGCCTGTCCGCCTTCACCCATCAGGACATTCCGTTCGACTATCTGATGGATCGGCTGCGCCAGCAGGAGTCGGGGGCCCAGGCGCCCAACGTGCGTGTGATGTTCAATGTAGTGAACACGCCCCGGAAGATTCCGCAATTCGAAGGCCTCGAGGTGGACTTCGTGCCATTGAACCTGCATGCCACGCAGTTCGATCTGTCTTTGACGATCGACACCGAGGTCGAGCATGCATTGGCCCTGGGGTATTCGACCGAGCTCTTCGCGCCTGCGACCGCGCAGGCGATGATGGACAACTACATGCATCTGCTGGAGAGTTTCATCCAGCAGCCGGACCGGCCCTTGCGCGACCATGCGGTAGCCAGCCCCGAAGAGTTCGCGCGGCTCGCTGCATGGAACCAGACCGATTGCCCCTACCCACGCGATCTCACCGTCCATGGTCTTCTGGGTGCCCGGCGCCAGGCTCCCGGCACGGCCGTCATGCAGCTTCCGGGCGAGGCGCTGGGCTATCCCGAGCTCTGGTCGCGCGTGGATCGGCTGGCGTGGTTGCTGCGCGCCCGCGGCGTGCGAAGAGGGTGCCTGGTCGGCCTCTGCGTGCAGCGCACAGCGGCCATGGTGGTTGCGCAACTCGCTATCCTGCAAGCAGGCGGCGCCTATGTGCCGCTGGACCCGGCCTACCCATCGCAACGGCTGCACGACATGGCCCGGGACGCGGCGCTGACGCTGCTGTTGACCGAACAGGATCTCGCGGCCCTGTGGCAGGACCTCGCCGTACCGATCCTGCTGGTGGATCGGGCGCACGAGGCGTTGATGGCGCAGCCCCAGACCGCACTGTCGCCCGATGAGGAATGCGACGCGCGACCCACGGACCCGGCCTACGTCATCTACACCTCCGGCTCGACCGGCAAGCCCAAGGGCGTGGTGGTGCCGCATCGGGCTGTCGTGAACTTCCTGCTATCGATGCAACGCGAACCCGGGCTGGGACAGGAAGATGTGCTGGTAGCAGTCACGACGCTGAGCTTCGACATCGCAGTGCTCGAACTGCTCCTGCCGCTACTGGCCGGCGCGACCGTCGTTCTCGCGAGCCGCGCACAATCGGTGGACGGCGAGGCGCTGCGGGTCCTGATCGATCAGGCGCGCGCGACGGTAATGCAAGCAACGCCCGCGACGTGGCGCATGCTGATCGACGCCGGCTGGAACGGGTCGCCTTCCTTCAAGGCCTTGGTCGGGGGCGAGAGTCTCAGCCCGCACATCGCCCAACAGATCCTGGCGCGAGCCGGAGAACTCTGGAATCTCTACGGCCCGACAGAAACCACGGTCTGGTCGACCTGCTGGAAAGTCCCGCCGGCGCCGCAGACGATCTCGATCGGCCGTCCGATCGCGAACACGCGCATTCACGTGCTCGATGCCCAGGGAAGCCGTTGCCCGACGGGCGTGTCGGGGGAAATCTTCATTGGTGGTGACGGCGTGACTTTGGGCTATCTGCACCGCCCCGAGCTGAGTGCAGAGCGCTTTATCCCCGATCCGTTCAGCGACGATCCGCGCGCGCGCTTGTATAAGACCGGGGACCGCGGACGCTGGCGCCACGACGGCCTGCTCGAACACCAGGGTCGGCTGGATTTCCAGGTGAAGGTGCGTGGACACAGGATCGAGCTCGGAGAAATTGAATCGTGCCTGCTCTTGCACCCCGGCATCTCCCAATGCCTGGTCGTCGCGCGCGAAGACCGTCCGGGCGAAACCCGCCTCGTGGCCTACCTCGTCTTGCGCGACGGCGCGCCCGCAGGGCCTGACTTCAAGGACCACCTGCGCGTCAGCTTGCCCGACTACATGCTGCCGCAACACTACGTCGAGCTGCAGGCGATGCCGCTTCTGCCAAACGGGAAGATCGACAGGCAGGCGTTGCCTGTACCGCGCGTCGAATCGCGCATCAACCTGGGTGCCGACGACGCGCCGTCCTCACCCGCAGAGATGGCCTTGGCGGGAGTCTGGAGCGAGGTCCTCGGCGTGGAGCGCGACGCCATCGCGCGCCGTGACAACTTTTTTGACCTTGGGGGCGATTCGCTTCAGGCCAGCCGCGTCGTGATTGCCTTCCATCGTCTCGGGGGCGTTCGGCTGGAAGCCCGAAGAATGATCTTCGAAACCCTGGGCCAGATCGCCCATGGCATCGAGTTGCGGGCGCACGATGCCGTTCGGCAGGAAGAGAAAGCGAAGCAGCCCAGGAAATGGTTCGAGCGGCTGTTCAAGTCCTGATGCGCAGCATCATCGGCACGCCCGCGGTGCGCTTTCCTGCGTGCTCCAACGAGTTCACTGATGCCAAAGAACGAAGGCGCCGGCGGCGATCACCACCGCGACAAGGAGGCCCAGAAGGTTTCGGCGCCAATCTGCGGCGTAGCGCTCCCTGCGGACTTGGCGTTCCAACTCCAGAGCCTGCCTTGCGCTTGGGCGTCCCCAAAACTCGCTGTCATCATCCACGTCCGATGCTCTCTCCATAAGACCTCCAATGTGAAAAATTCACATTTCACTGCGGGTCTGAGGCAGCCTGAGTAGGACGCAGCCGAAGTTCTTCGCGGGTTGGTGCGCCTATCGAAGTCGCGATGAAGAAGCTGTCAATTCCCGTGAGGCAGCCTGCATCCAGGCAAGGCCATCAGGGAGCCGTTGAGTGGCGGGCCGTCGGCACGAGCGGGCTCGCCTTGGTTACCGTCGCAGCGTGCAAGGCCTCCTGCACGAGACGATTCACGACCCGCCCGGCACCGTTTGCTGCGGCGACCGGCCGAGCACCTGCTGAATCTGCCACAGCAACTTCAGCGGCTGCAGCGGCTTGGCGCAGTGGGCGTCGAAGCCGGCTTCCAGCGCCTGGCGCTGGTCGCGTTCGCGTGCGAAGGCAGTCAGTGCGATGGCCTGCAGGTGCTGGCCGCTTGCCGCTTCGCGCTTGCGGATCTCGCGGATCAGCGTGTAGCCGTCCTTGCCGGGCATGCCGATGTCGCTGACCAGCACGTCGGGCGTCACGGTGTCCAGCAGTTCCAGCGCCGCATCACAGCTGAAGGCCGTGGTCACGTGTGCCCCGCGGTCTGACAGGATCATCTGCAGCATCGCGTTGGACTCCATGTCGTCGTCGACGATCAGCAGGCTGATGCCATTGAGCGAGGTCTTCTCGTGGGCCGTCGCATCCGGAACGGTGTCGTCGTCGCCGGCGTCGCTGCTCGGCGCGGCGGTCGAGATCGGCAGCCAGACCTGGAACGTCGTTCCACGGTCGATGCCCTCGCTTTCCGCGCTGACCGTGCCGCCGTGGGCCTCGACCAGTTGCTTGACGATAGACAGGCCGAGGCCCAGCCCGCCGCGCTTCCGGTTGCTCGAGGCATCACCTTGCGCGAAGCGGTCGAACACCATCGGCAGGAACTTCGGCTCGATGCCCTGGCCTTGGTCACGGACGTAGAGCGTCACGCCCTGCTCGGCCTCGGCCAGGCCCACGGTGATCGTACCGCCGCGCGGCGAGAACTTGATGGCATTGCTGATCAGGTTCCACAGGATCTGCTGCAGCCGCGAATGGTCCGCGAAGATGGGCCGATAAGGCGGCGCGAGCTCGAGATTGAGCACGTGCGCGCTTTCGTCGATGGCAGGGCGCATCGCCTCGATCACGTTGGTCACCACCTCGGATGGGTCCACCGCCTCGAAGATCAGCGGCAGCTTGCCGAGGTTCAGGCGCGACATGTCGAGCAGGTCGGTGATCAGCTTGGCCTGGATATGGCCGTTGCTCTCGATGGCGCGCAGGCCGCGCAGGATGTCGTCGCTGGCGCCGCGCTTCTGCAGCAGGTGCGCCCAGCCCATGATGACGTTGAGCGGCGCGCGCAACTCGTGCGAAAGCACGGCGATGAGGTCGTCCTTCATGCGGCTGACCTGTTCCGCCTCGCCTCGTGCAGCACGCTCGCGGTCGAGCAGTTGCCGACGTTGTTCCTCCAGCATCACCCGTTCGGAAATGTCAATCGCCACCGCCATGTTGACCCGCTGTTCGATGTGCGGGGATACGCTCCACTCCAGATGCACGAGCCGGCCGTCGGGCCGGGCTACGGGGAACTCGCGCCGCTGTGCCGTCTCGCCCGCGCTGCGCATGAACTCGTCGACCGGCCCGGCCGAATCGGCCGGCACGAACTCGCTGACGAAGCGGCCGGCAACTTCCTGCACCGGCCGGCCCAGCAGGGCCAGCAGTGCGGGGTTGACGTCAATCAGGCGGCCGTTGTCGTCGAGCAGGGCGATGCCGGTCAGCGCATGCGCGTAGATGGCGCGGAACTTGGCCTCGCTGCGGCGCATGGCGTCCTCGGCGACGCGAGCGCGCACCAGCGCCTGCACCGTGGCGACCAGCACCGCCGGTTCGACCGGCCGCGTCAGGTAAGCGTCGGCGCCCGAATCGAGCCCGCGCACCTTGTCCTCGTCGGTCACGTAGGCGGCGGTCAGGTGCAGCACGGGCAGGCGCTCGGTCTCGGGGCGCAAGCGCAGCCGGCGGCAAAGTTCGAAGCCATCGATGTCGGGCAAATGGACGTCCAGCACGATGGCCGAGATGCCGTCGTCCGCCATCCTCAGGCCATCGGTGCCGGTGGCCGCCTCGCGCGTGCGAAAGCCGGCGCTCTGCAGGATGCGCCCCGTGACGTAGCGGGTGGCTGGGTCGTCATCGACGATCAGCAGTTCGTGCATGGCCCGGTCGATCGGCCGGAACTCCGGTGTGTCTTCGCTCATGGGGTCGTCCCCTCGCCCCCGGCCGCGACGCCGTCGTCGGGAAGTCGCAGGGGCAATGTGATAAAGAACGTGGATCCTTGCACGAGGTTGCTGCGCACGCCGACACGGCCGCCCAGCAGCTCCGCGAGTCGCTTGCTCAGGGAAAGGCCAAGGCCGGTGCCGCGCAGGCGCTTCTGGATGGGCGAGTTGATCTGCGCGTAGTCGTCGAAGATCGACGAGTGGAATTCCGGCGCGACGCCGATGCCGGTGTCGCTCACCGAGAACGTCACCGCGTCGTCTGCCTCCAGCGTCGCCGATACGCGGACCTCGCCGGCCAGCGTGAATTTCAGCGCGTTGGAGATGAAGTTGCGCAGGATCTGCGACAGCTTCTTGTCGTCGGTGAAGAGCTTGATCGACTGCGGCGGCTCCTCGAAGATCAGCGTGACGTCGGGGTTGGTCAGCACCGGCTTGAACATGCCGCGCAACGCGGAGAACAGGTCGAGCATGTCGAACCATTCGGCCGAGATATCGATGCGGCCGGCCTCGACCTTGGCCAGGTCGAGCAGGTCGTCCACCATGTCGGAGAACTCGACCGAGGTGGCGCGGATGAACTCCACCTGCTTGCGCTGCTCGACGGTGAGCGGGCCGTCGATCTCGTCCAGCAACAGGCGCGCAAGGCTTCGGAAGGTGGACAGCGGCGTGCGGAACTCGTGACTCATGTAGGCGAGGAAGCGGCTCTTGAGCTCGGTTGCCTGGCGCAGTTGCTGCGCTTGCGTGTCGAGCTCGGCATAGAGCGCGAGCACGCCGCGGTTGGTCTCGTCGAGCTCGGCCTGAAGCGCCTTGATCTCCTGCGCCTGGTTCGCCGCGAGACTGGCCAGTTCGGCGTCGGTCACCGGCACGACGTCGGCGGTCATCGGAACTGCTCCCATGCGCGCCTGACGACGACCACCGTCGCGTCATCGCGGCCGCGCCGGTTGCCGCGCAGGAGCCAGGCCGCGATGAGCACCGGGTCCTGCTGCAACACGCCCTTGGCGTCGTCGAAGTTCCAGCGCGTGGTGATGCCGTCCGAATGAAGCACGACGATCGCATGGGCGGGCCACGCGTAAGGCGTGTCGGCGAGCTTGCGCACCTGCACGCCAAGGGTGCCGTTCTGCGACATCAGGCTGCGGTCGTCCACGCCGCTGATGATGCGCCCCGCGATGTTGCCCGCGCCCGCGAAGAGCAGCGAGCCCGTTGTCGCGTCGAGTTCGGCAATGGCGACGGCGGCACCTCGGGTCGATCGCATGAGACCATGCGCGCGCACCAGGATCGCGTGCGGCGGGCCGGCTGCGGTCTCGAACACCTGCCTTGCGGCCTGCGATGCTTCGGCCGCCTGCGGCCCGTGGCCCAGGCCATCGGCGACCATCACCTGCGCCTTGTTGCCGTGCAGGCGGACCGACCAGTTGTCGCCGCAGACGGTCTCGCCGGGCGCCGACAGGCAGATGCCGCCCACGCTGAACGCCTGGTGGTCTGCCACGCCGGCCGTATCGGCCGCCGCACCGACCCGCGCGACGATGACCGTGCCGGTGGCGGGTACCGAGAAGACATGGAAGTCGGCCGCGAGCCGGCGCACCGCGCCCAGCCCGGTGCCGGGGCTTCCACCGGTCGAGTAGCCGTCGACCATGCTTTGCCTGACGTCGGCCATGCCAGGGCCCTGGTCGGTCGAGATGATCTCGAGAATGCGGCCCTTGCCGTTCGTCGTGCAGCCGAGCAACATCACGCCACCCTTCGCGTGGCGAGCGAGGTTGGTTCCCAGTTCGGTGACGACCAGCGCCGCGCGTCCGCAGGTGGCCTCGTCGAAGCCCAATTCGTGGGTCAGGCGCGCGGCGGCGCGGCGCGCCTCGCCGACCTGGTTCGGCTCAACGACGGGGATGGCGAGGTGCGGACCCATGGCGGCTTCACTTCCATCGCGTGATGGTGACGCAGGTGCCCTGGCCGGGCACGGTCTTCAGGTCGAACTCGTTGACCAAACGGCGGCTGCCCGAGAGCCCGACGCCGAGGCCCGAACCCGAGGTCCAGCCGTCGGTCAGCGCAAGGTCCACGTCGGGAATGCCGGGCCCCTTGTCGTCGAATGCCAGGCGCAGGCCGGTGCGTATGCCGTGGGTGACGATGCTCCAGCGCATCTCGCCCCCACCGCCGTACACCACCGTGTTGCGCGAGAGTTCGCTGGCGGCGGTGATCATCTTGGTCTGGTCGACCAACGAGAACTTCAGCTCCTGCGTGAGCTTGCGCACCATCTGCCGGCTCATGACGATGTCGTGTTCCGTGCGAAGCGACATGGCACCGTCAGGCGTTGGTGTCATCGCTTCCTTCCCCGTCGCGCAGGCGAAGAAGGGCCATGCCGCGCTCCACGTTCAGTGCGGTGCGAACACCTTCCAGCGACAGCCCGAGTTCGACCAGCGTGATGGCCACCGCGGGCTGCATGCCAACCACCACCGTGGTGGCGTCGAGCACGCTGGTGATGCCCGAGATGCTGGCCAGCATGCGGCCGATGAACGAGTCGACGATTTCCAGCGCGGAGATGTCAATGAGCACGCCGGTGGCGCCTGTCTTTTCGACGGTGGATGACAAGTCTTCCTGCAGTTGCATGGCCACTCGGTCCTGCAGGTCGACCTGGATGGTGACGAGCAGGCACTTGCCCATCTGCAGAATGGGAATGCGTTCCATCGCTTGCCTTCTTCAGACCCTGTTGCGGGTTGTGGTGTAGCCGAGCTTCCTGATCGCCAGCGCCAGCGCGTCGGCAAGCGACGCCTTGGTGACGATTCCCTGGAGGTCGATGCCGAGGTGGACGATGGTCTGCGCGATCTGTGGCCGGACGCCGCTGATGATGCAGTCGGCGCCCATCAGGCGGATGGCGGTCACCGTCTTGAGCAGGTGCTGCGCCACCAGCGTGTCGACGGTCGGCACGCCGGTGATGTCGATGATGGCAATCTCGGAGCCAGTCTCGACGATGCGCTGCAGCAGCGATTCCATGACGAGCTGCGTACGGCTGCTGTCGAGCGTGCCGATCATCGGCACTGCCAGCACGCCGTCCCACAGCTTGACGACGGGCGTCGACAACTCGAGCAGTTCGTCCTGCTGGCGCCGGATGATGTCTTCGCGCGTGGCCTGGTAAGTGGTGACGGTCCACTGCGCCATCTGGTCGACCAGGCTGGATACCGTCCAGATCGCGCCGAACATCTTCTGGGAATCCTGGCCGAGGCGCTCTTGCAGGACCTTGAAAAAGCCCTTCTTCAACGCCAGCACGAAGTGACTGGTCTCGCCGGCCGACGCGCCCTGCGCCGCATGCGACTTCGACACTGACTCCAGTGCCGCGCGCAGCGCGGACCATCCGGCGTCTTCGATCTTCGCGGGGTCCGCGTCGGCATGGAAGCCGGAGCGCAGCCCGGCGAGCAAGGCCTGGGCATCGCTCGTGGCGCCGGCCCCGATGGCGCCCAGCGGCGACGAAGTGGACAAGTCGTCGAGCCACAGGCGGGCAAGTTCGTCCTGCTTGGCGGTCAGCAGTTCTTGAAGCACGGCGTTTTCAGGGGTCATCGGAGGCTTTGAGATGGTGATTGGTGGTCCTGGACTTCGCTGCAGGCCTGTGCATACCGAGGGACGAGGGCAGCGGAAAGTGTGACAGATAGCGAACCATGAGCCTACTCGGATCGCCATGTTTCCGGCGGGTTGGGCGGTTGTCCCAGCCGAGCGCGAGGCGTTGTCCTACGCGTAGCGTGTTGGAGTATTGGCACCCGCCTGCCGCCGGTGCCTTGCTTCAGGATGAAATCGAAGACAGCGAGATCCCATTGCGCCTTGTGCATTGCCAGCCAGCCTATGGCCCACCTCTTCGGATTCGGCCACCGCATTGACGCTCGCCGCGCCGAAATCCGCGAGGGCAGGGATCAGGATGCCGGTGGGCGCAGAGCCAATGGCACACCGACGTGGGCAGGTCGTCCGGCCTCGGCGGCGTGAAGCGCAAGCATGGCCATGAGGACAGCTTCTGCCTCCGGATCAAGGTCCGGGAGGCCGAGGTATTCGCGAGCACCTGCATGCGCAAGACCTGAAATGCAACGCTTCGGCGACTCGCTGTGAGCAGTTTCTGCCACCCGATATGTTCCTGAGTCTTGGCTGTGCCGCGTGATTCCGCGTCGCCCAAATTGGCTCGGCAACCAAGGGCACTCGCAAGTAGCGCAGCCTCGTTAGAAATGGAAGTTCTCCTACTTCGCCCCCGTAACAAAAAGTTGTTTACTCGGGCGCATGCCTCAACTGAAACGCAACGACATCGCTCCGCATTGGACCATTCCAGCATTGGCAGTGATCGTCCAACAACTCACACCGACCGAATTCACCTGGAAGCTGGTAGAACGCCATAGCGGCCATCCTGTCAAATGCATCGCTGAGGCGGTGGATCGCTTTGCAGACTATGAGCAGGCACTCGACTACGGCTTTGTCGCGCTGAAGGGAAGGCACCAGCGACCCATTTCGTGACTACATGGACGAGGCGAATGACTTGCAGGTCTGTTGCCGCACCTTTCACAAGCTTCGCCTACTCGATTACCGAAGTTCCAGCTGGCGGCCGAGCCCGCATCAAGTCCAGGACAACGCGCCTGACCGCCGGAAAACTCGCTTCGGAGAAATTTGACGGCGAGCTCGACGGCAGCGCCTACGAGCGAATGGCCAGGCAGGCCAGCGACCGTTCGCCAGTTAATTGCGAAGTTAGCTCGCAGGAAGTGTTCCTACGACGAATCCGTGCGTATTCCTTCGAATCGACACGCCAGACAAATCGAGGCTCGCAAGAATGAGAACTTCGCCTCGCCTTCGATCAGTCGCCTTGGCGGGAGTCGTAATGCTGGGACTGGCTGGCTGCGCCTCCGCGCCGCAACGCCAGGCGCAATGGACGGATCCGGCAATCGGTGCCCAGTCGCGATTCCTTCGGGGCGAGAAGGTCCTTATCGCGTGCGATGCCTTCGATGTGGCGCTGCGCCGCACCTGCGAGGACCAGTTACGCGTCGAGGTCCTGGCGAGGGGCGCGACACCGGTGACGGTGCCCGCCGGCACCGTGTTGCTCAACGATCGTGAACTCGACGGCCAACTGTTGGCCAGCGCCCGGACGCTGGGCGCCAAGGCTGTTTTCACGATGACCTTGACGCCAGCAACCTCCAGCGCGGGCTCGGGTGTCTCGCTGGGGATAGGCGGATTCAGCTTCGGGGGCGGCGGAGGCGGGGGTATCGGCCTGAGCGTTCCGGTTGGCGGCGGCGGGTGGGCAACGGGCTTCGCCGCCAATGGTCGCGTGACCGAGGTGAGCAGCAGCCGCCTGGTGTGGACCGCGACCTTGGTGGCAGCCCCGTCGACAGACCTCAACGCGCAGTTCGCGGACTTGTCACGTTCAATGCTGGACACGGCGCAAAGCGCAGGCCTTTTCTAGACCCCCTCGCGATGATCAAGATTCGCAAAGGCCAGGCGCCCGGTCACTTGCAGCGCGCCGCATTCCACGAGCGCTTCATGCAGTCGTTCCGGGACCCCAACTTCGCATCGGAGGGCGAAGCGCTCGCGAGGATCGAGGCCATCGCGTGGCACAACTACATGGACAGCCGCAAGGCACCCGTCACGCGCAAGGGCGGCGCGGGCTTCGCCGACCCCGAGTACCCGATCTCCGTCGAATGGCTCGAGGCCCGCGCCCGGTTGCGCAAGGCACAGGCCGCATGGGCCAAACCCTCGACGCCCTCGCGCGTACTGCTCGTCAACGGCTCGCCGCGCAACGACGGCACTTGTCCGGGCGAAAACTCCAAGACGCATCGCATGGTGCAACTGGCGAAGACGCAACTCGACAAGGCGAAGATCGAGTGTGACGTGCTCGACCTGAGCCTTCTAGCCTCCGAATACGGCCGCAGGATTCATCCGTGCAAGGGATGCGTCTCCACCGCGATGCCGCTGTGCCATTGGCCTTGCAGTTGCTACCCCAATCATTCGCTGAACCAGGTTGGCGACTGGATGAACGAGATCTACGAGCGCTGGGTTTCCGCGCACGGCGTCATCCTGTTCACGCCGACACACTGGTACCAGGCGACCAGTCCGCTCAAGCTCATGATCGACCGGCTGGTCTGTGCCGACGGCGGCAACCCCGACCCGAGCAGCACGCACGGCAAGAAGGCGAGCGAGGCGAAGGAACTGGAAATGAATGGCTGGAACTATCCCAAGCACCTGGCCGGCCGCGTGTACGGCGTGGTAGTGCATGGCGACGTGGCCGGCGTGGAGGAACTGCGCCGCAATCTCACCGACTGGTTCGACTGGATCGGCATGATCGACGCGGGCGCCAAGGCCCGGCTCGACCGCTATCTCGGCTACTACCAGCCCTACGCGACCAGCCACGACGTGCTTGATGCCGATCGCGATTTCCAGAAGGAAGTGCGCAACGTCTCGCGTGCCGTGGCGCACGCCGTGACGCGGCTTCGAGCCGGCCACCTCAAGCCACCGGACAGTGGCCTGAAACCGCCTCGACCGAAATGAACACGGGTCAGAGCACACATGTACCGCATTGGTTCGAAGCTGAAGGAAGTCGAACTGAAGAATCTTCGTCCGACGCAGATGACGGTGGGATTCAAGGAGGTCGAGAAAAAACGCAAGTCGTGGGCGGCGATGAATACCGACGACCGGCGACAAGCGATGAACCGACAGCTGTTTCCTGTCATCAAGGGACCGAAGAAGACGTTCTACATTCTTGACCACCATCACACCGCTGCGGCGCTGGTCAAGGAAAAATCCGAATGCGTTCTGATTGGCGTGGTCAAGGACCTGTCGGCGCTGAAGGGAGAGAGCTTCTGGATCTTCCTGGACCATTACAGCTGGGTCCACCCCTACGATGAGCGTGGAACGCGGCGAGGATTCGCGGACATACCGAACAACTTCGAAGGCCTCAAGGACGACCCCTTCCGCAGTCTCGCCGGCGAGGTGCGCGATGCCGGTGGATTCGCGAAGTCCGACGCGCCCTTTCTCGAGTTCCTATGGGCGAATCACTTCCGCGGTGCGATTCCGGGCAGGATGCTGCAGAGCGATCCCAAGAAAGCATTGGCGCGAGCGCTCGCGCTGGCCCGATCGCCGAAGAGCGAGTTCCTTCCTGGATGGTCGGGGCGCAGGTAGAACGGGTGCTTTCACCGAGCGGCCACGCGCGTGAGTTTGGCTGTGGAGACCATGGGTCTATGCGATCGGCGCCCTGAAGTTGGAAAACGCGCTTGGCCACCGCCCCCAAGCACCCGTGCGGCAATAACCGCGCCACATTGCATACCCCGTCCTACGCCAACTCGGCATCCCGCTTCCTACATTGCGCCTGGCGAGGGGTGAGCCGCCGTGGTTATTGATATCAACTTGCATGAGGGACTTGATATGAAACAGCATCTTTTCGTGGTTGCGATTGCATCTACGCTTCTATGCTTGACCGGCGTCCGTGCGATGACCAAGGATGAGTACAACGTGTCGAAGGAGAGGATCGTGGCCGACTACAAGGTCGCGAAGGCCAGGTGCAACACGTTGAAAGGAAACGCCAAAGACGTCTGCATGAAGAAAGCCAAGGGCACCGAAGATGTGGCCAAGGCAGAACTCGAGCAGGAGTACAAGCCGAGCCCGGCCAACGCACGCAAGGTCACCGAGGAGAAGGCCAACGCAGCCTTTGAAGTTGCCAAGGAAAAATGCGACAGCCAATCGGGGGACGCGAAGAGTGCGTGCGTAAACCAAGCGAAAGCCAATCACGACAAGGCCAAGGCTGACATCAAGGCCATGAAGGGCTGAGTGCGGGAATCTGAAGGTACTGAGTCCGGTGGCCCGCGCTTGGTTGGCCACAGCCGTCAATAGCGGCCAGCTGAACATCTCGCCTACTGCCCTGCGGTCCACAAGCGCTGCCGGGCCAGAAAAAAAACGGCACCATCAAGGCGCCCGTTTGCAATTGACCAAGGCTAGCAAACTCAGGCCGCATCGTCCTGCGGCATCGGCAGTCCACCGACCACACCCTTGAACTCCTGCAGCGAGAAACAGGTCTGCACATGTTGCACGCCGGGCAGGCGGTGCAGGCTGCCGGCCTGCAGTTCTTCCTGGGCAATTCCTTCTCCAAGAACTTTTCGCTCTACGGCGAACGCTGCGGCGGACGTCGGGCTGCCGCCGCTCAGGCGCATCTTTTTCCGAGGCATGGATTCCGTCGCTTCTGAGTATGTCTATCTTCCTATTCGTTCCCGCTCGGTAGCTTGTGGACTGGTTCGGCTGCCGTGGTCGCCTCCCTTGTCGCGGTTGTAGCCGTACTGGCGCTTGTCGTGTTCGCCGCTCCACTTACCGGGAATCCGTGCATGCACGATGCACGGCCGCGCGGAGCTGGCGCACGCTCACCGGCCGCTCCAGGAAGTCGGTCGCCTTGAGTCGAGCGATGTCGATTGCGGTACGAAAGGCGGTATACGGCCCCAACACGATGACCGGTAGCGTGACACGACGGTCCCTCAGCTCGCGCACCAGCTTGAGCGTTGCGGACGCGTCCGCGTCGGCCGACGCAATCACGCAATGGCCCGGATTGCTCGCCTCACTGGCGAACAAGGCTTCACCGTCGTCCAGGAAGACAACGGACTCGATGCTGCGCCCGAGCGCCGATTCGATCCATACGCGCTCATCCGGCTTGAAGCCGACGACGTAGACGATGGTGGACATGGCTTCAGACTTCTTGTGAGTCATTGAGAGTGGCGTCGGATCTCCAGTTGCATTGCCTTCCACGGCGATCGCGACCAGCGCAGCGCCGGCTTTCGTCGCCTTCTGCATGGTTGACTCGAGACCGGTTCCCCCATGCAAATTTGCCGGACCGGCCATGAATGGTGGGCTCATCCACGAAATGCGCCTATCCGGGCAGCCACTCAGTACCACGTACGTGGCGTGGACTGTCCCGGGCTGTGCATGCCCACGCACCCGGTACGGACGCTGCAGCGCGCGGTGCCAGGTCCCGGCCCCGGCGTGCGGGCAATCGACAGATCCGGATCATTTGGGGAACATGAACTGCGCCTGCACGCGGATCTGCCAGTTGGCGCCGTTGTCCGGCTTGACCACGTTGTAGTACGCGGAGAGCTGCGTGTTCACTGGCAACTTGCCCAGATGGAAGATCTTGCCGACGCCGCCACCGATAGGCACCGTCCATCGCTGGCTGCTATCGGCCTTCCAGTCCGCGGTGATGATGGGAGCGGTGGTGAGATAGAAGCCTCCCGGAAAGTTGTAGTTGATGAAGGGCTGGAGCAGGAAGTTGTTGTACGAGCCGCCCTGCTTGTTGCTGCTCACCGACCAGATGTTGTTGAACAGTGCGCCATAGACCCACGGGCTGCCGTGATCGAGGTGCAGCACGACCGCGGACGGGCCAAGGCCCCAGTTCTTGTTGCCCAGTTCCGAATTGCTGTTGGTGGGAATCTGGACCACCGGACCGACTCCCCAGATCCACTTGCCGGGATTGGCCGGCGAGAGAAAGGCGGTCATCACCACATCGCCCACGCCGTTGAGACTGCCGGTGCCGGGGCCCAGCGAGGGCATCGAGATGACCGGCAAGATCGTGCGGGTGATGATGTTCCAGTCCTTGTTGACCGAGATCGGAATCACCGGCTGGATGTTGAGGATGTTCTGCGTTCCCTTCTCCGGGCCGAAGTTGAGATTGGTGTTGTTCTGGAACGGCACGCTGATGAGGTTGCCGACCGGATTCTGTGCAAGCTTCGCAAGCTCTTCGGCGCTCATCTCCGCGTGTGCCGGAAAGCCGGCCAATAGGGCCGCGGCACTGCAGGAGCCAGCAAGAAGCCTGGCCGGCGTGTGGTAGCAAATGCGCATTTGATCCTCCAGTCTCATGGGAAACCTTCACTTGCCAGGCGCAGAGGTCTGCGAAGCGACACCACCGGGTGGCACGCCCGCGTAATAGGCGGCCAGCGAATCGATCTCTCGGGGAGTCAGTTGCCGGGCGATGCTGCGCATCTGCGCGCTGATGTCGTTGTGCCTTCTGCCACTCGCGAGTGCCTGCAATTGCACTTCGAGGTACCCACGTTGCTGCCCCTGCAGCGAAGGCGCCGCCGTGGTGAATCCCAGCGGGCCGTGGCAAGCGGCGCAGGCGGCGATGCCACGCATCGGGTCTCCGAATTCGGCGAGCCGCCGAGTCGGGTCGTCGGCCGAGGCCAGCGCGTCCGTGGTACGCGCAACCGCCTCAGGCAGCGACGCGTAGTGCGCCGCGAGATCCCGCATGTCGTCATCGGTCAGGGAGGCGACGTACACGCCCATCACCGCAGGGTCGCGCATCCCGCTCCTGAAATCCTGCAGTTGCTTGTAGATCGACGCCGCACTTTGGCCGGCAAGATTGGGGAAGATCGCATCGTCGCTGACGCCGGTACGTCCGTGGCAGTTGCTGCACGATGCTGCCGCCAGAGTGACGCCCCGGGCAGCGTTTCCCCGGGCGAGCAGTTGTTGCGTGGCCGCCGTCCATGCAACGTCCGATGCCGGCCTGCCCGCGACCGCCGCGGCGGCCTGCACGTCGCGCGCCGGCAGGCCGATTGCACTGCAGATGGCATCCCACAGATCGGGCGCGCTCCGGCCGGCCTGGACCGCAGGCAGCCACACGAAGCCGACCGCGGCCGCCGCCACGAAGAGCGCCGCCGTCGCGCTGATCCAGACCGCGTACCTGCGATCGCGCGAAGACCCTGGGCGCCCGGCTGTCATCGCGTACCTACCGGATACGGCGCCACGGCGCTTCGCTGCATGAAAAGCGCCTGCGCCAGCGGGAAGCCATAGTTCGTGACCGTCAGTGCCGCAACGAGCAGCATCCAGACGCCGAAGCCGTTCAGCGACGCTGGGAGCCGGCGAGGCGGTCTGAGTGCGAGCGAGAACAGCAGCGGGGCCTGGGCGCTTGCGGGCCTCCTCTGCGCGGCAAGCAGCATGCCCACCAGCAGCAGCGTCGAGAACACGAGCACGAAGCCACCGATCGCCGACATGGCGACCCAGACCGCCTGTGGCGCCAGGGCCGGATTCGAATAGTCGTAGTACGACATTCGCCTCGGCTGCCCCATGATGCCGACCACGTGCCACGGCAGCGTGACGATGAGCATGCCGGCGAACCAGGTCCACAGTTGCATGCGCATGAGCTTCGGCGGCAACGAGCGGCCCGTGAGGCGCGGCCACAGTTCATAGGCGATGGCGAAGTACATGATGACCACCGCGCCGCCGAAGATCAGGTGGAAATGCGCGGTGACGAACTGCGTGTTGTGTACTGTCGCGTTCATCGCGTAGCTCATGTTGATGAGTCCGCCGGCGCCGCCCAGCCCCAGCATCAGCAACGAGAGGCCGGACGCCAGCACGAGCGGCCGATCCCAGGGCAGCGCGGCCACCCATCCGAACACGCCCCGCCCGCCGCGCAAGCGCCCCGCAATCTCGAGCGAGGCGCAGATCGTGAATATTGTGAGCAGCGTCGGGACGGCAACCATGCCCGTGAATACCGCGTGCAGGAACTTGAAGCCGGCACCGATCTGCGGATCGACGAACAGGTGGTGCAAGCCGATCGGCATCGAGAAGACGAGCAACTGCAGGAAGGCGATGCGCCCCATCATGTCGCTGTAGAGGCGCCCGCCGGCCGCCTGCGGCAGCAGCACGTAGAGCGCGATGTAGGCGGGCATCAGCCAGAAATAGACGATGGCATGCAGCGTCCACGAGAAGAGAATGCGCGCCAGGCCGGGATCCATCGCAGCCGTCCAGCCGAATGCGTTGGGCAGAATGAGAAAGATGATCTCGGAACCCACGCCCAGCGATGTCCATGCCCACAGCAGCGCCGCGGCTGTCGTCGCAAACATCGCCAACGGAACCGGCAGTCCGCGGTGGTCACGCTTCCAGCGCCTGAAGTGCGAGACCATGAGGCCGACCCAGATCCAGGAGCCCGCGACCGCGGTCAGGATGCCGAGGTAGTACCACGCGCTTGCGAGCAGCGGAGGATAGAAGGTGTAGAGAACCGTCGCCTTGCCTGCGGCCACGGTGGCCAGCGCGATCACGGCGCCGCCGACCACGAGGCACAGCGACGCCCACGCGAGCCGCTTGCCGTGCATGGGCCGGCCAAGCGACACCGCGCACACGGCATAGCCGAAGCCCATCGCGATCAGGGTCGGGAAGATGTAGGCCAGCGTACTGCCGTGCGCGGTTACGGCGGCGTAGTAGCGTTGCGGATCGACCCACTGATGCAGCGGACTGCGCACGAGCATCTGCCATGCGCCCAGCGGAATCGCCAGCGCCAGCGCAGCGAACGCCGCCCCGAAATGGGCCAGCACGAGCCTGTTGCTACCCTGCACAGGAGGCCCTCCCCTGGTTGCCATGGACGCGCTCGAACTCGAGCCTGTCGAGCACCTTGACGTGCGCCCACATGCCTTCATGCCCCACGCTGCAGTATTCGTGACAGGGCATGACATGCTCGCCCGTCCTGTCGAAGCGTGTCCGCACCTCGGCGACGTAGCCGGGGACCACCATGGTGTTGACGTTGGTGCCCACGATAAGAAAGCCGTGAACCACGTCGGGACTCGTCACCCGGAATGTGACCGGCGTGTCCGCCGGCACCACGATGCACCGGGGCACGAAGGCGTACTGCTGCGCGATCATCCGCACGACCGCCGATCGATCGGGCTGAATCGACGTGCCCAGGTTGGCCTCCATGAATTCGCCGGAGAGATGCAGCGTGCTGGCATCGATCGTCTCGACTTTCGAAGGCGCCACGGCGGTCCAGTGCAGGCCGCTGTAGATCATCACGGCCACAACAAGTGCCACGATGACCGCCACGATGCGCGCCCACCGGCCTTCGGACCCGGCGGTCACGCCCGGAAGGAGGTCTTCGGCTGCGTCAGCCAATGCTGCCTCGCGGAGCAAAGACAAGGAAGAAGAATGCCAGCCAGAGCGCCAGCAGGATGAACACGGCCAGCCCCGCCACGGCGAAGGCGCCACGCGGGCCGGCATCGCCGATCCGCGCCAGCTCGTGCTCGCTGCCGTGGAAGGCGACGTTTTCCTTCAGGGCCGCGGCTGAGACATGGTCCATGGATGATGATTCGCCGGTTGACTGCATGATGGCCATCGCATTACTTCCCCTTGGCCAGCGCCAGGGCCGCAAGCACCACCGCGGGACGGAAGGGAATCGAGCGCAGCCGCGCGCCCGTCGCATCGAACACGGCATTGGCGATGGCCGAAGGAATCGCTGAAGTGGTCGGTTCGCCCGCTCCCCAAGGCGCTTCGCCGGGGCGGTCGATCAGGTCGATGACCACTTCGGGGACATCCGGAAAAGTCAGGATCGGGTAGCTGCCCCAGTTCAGGCTGGTGACGGCGCTGCGGCTGAATGTGAGCTGCTCGATGAGCGTGCGGCTGACCGTCTGCACCACATTGCCTTCGATCTGGTTGCGCAACCCATCGGGGTTGATGATCTGCCCGCAATCGTGCACGACGAAAACGCGCTGTACCTTGATGGCGCCCGTCGAGCGGTGGACCTCCACATCGGCCACCACACCGACGTAGGTGCGCACGAGTTCGTACTTCACGTAGGTCACACCCCGCCCGTGCGCGATGTCGCCCGTGTCGCGCGCACGCGTGCCGCGCGGCTGCCAGTTCGCGACCTTGCGCAGGCGTTCCATGAGTTCCAGCCCCCTGCTGTCGCTCAGGTGGCGGGTCCGGATGTCGAATGGATCGGCGCTGGTCGCCGCGGCGATCTCGTCGAGGAAGCTTTCATTGCCGAAGGTGTTCTGCATGCGCCCTGGCGCACGGATCCACGCCGCCGGCAGCGGTGCGTCGACGAGCCAATGCGCCGTCAGCGTGCTGTTGTCGAGTGCATACGGGATGCCCAGTCCGGGGTTGTAGATGCCGGAGTCCGGCCCATAGCGCGGCAGCCCCGCCAGCACGGCACCGAGCAGTGTCACGCCCGAGCGCTTCATCGATCGTTCGGGCAGGTAGATGTCGGCTTCCCAGGCCGCGATCCGCCCTTGGTCGTCGATGCTTGCGCGATAGTCGAGCAGGGTCGGCGGGCATTTGGGATCCCAGCCGTGCTCGTCGGCACGCATCCATTGCAACCGGACCGGACGGCCGATCTTCATCGCGATCAACGCCGCTTCGGAAGTGCAGTCGTCGGATCCATTGCGACCGTAGCAACCCGCGCCCTCGACGTAGATGCAACGCACCTGCTCGGGCGCCAGCGCCAGCATGGTGGCCAGTTGCTTCTGCAGCAGGTGGGCCGCCTGGGAAGGCGTCCACACCGTGAGCCGCCCGTCCTTGAAGTCGGCCACCGCGCACGATGGCCCGATCGAGCCATGCGTGTTCAGCGGGAAGTCGTAGGTGGCCTGCAATTGCCGGCCGGGGCTGCCTGTGCCTGCGGATGAATTGCCGGTGCGCTGCAGCACCTGGATACGGTCCACCTTCGCCTTGCGCTGGTAGTCGACAAGCCGGGTGTCGTCGGGAAGGCCCGCCCATTCGCTCCAACGGGCAGCGATGGTGGTCGATGCACGAACCGCCGCCCATTCGTCGGTCGCAACGACGGCAAGGAAGTCGCCTTGGCGTACCGCGCGCACATAGCCGGGAATGCTCTTGCACGGCGCGTCGTCCCATGACTCCAGCGTGGCGCCGGCCGCGGCGGGATGCACCATGCGCGCATGCAGCATGTCCGGCACCCTGACGTCCTGCACGAAGCCGAATCGGCCATAGATCTTCGCGGGGATGTCGAGCCGGGGAACTGCCTTCCCGACGATGGTGTAGTCGCCCGGATTCTTCAGCGGGGCCGCCGGGTCGACCTTGAGGGACAGGCTCCGGCCGGCGACCAGTTGCGCATAGGACAGGCCCTGGCCGCCCGCCGCCGGCTCGACCATGCCGCCCTGCACGCGCAACGCTGCCTTGGCGACGCCAAGCCGCTGCGCGGCCCTGTCGACCAATGCTTCGCGCGCGGTCGCCGCCGCGCGACGGATCTGCATGCCACCCTCCTGCACCGAAAGACTCGCATAGGTCGGATGCTGATCCGGTGTGAGGAGGGTGTCGCCCTGCATCGTCGTCACGCGATCGAACGGCACTGAAAGCTCCTCCGCGGCGATCTGGGTCATTGCAGTGAGCACGCCAGTGCCCAGTTCCACCTTGCCGCTGTAGAGGGTGACGCGCCCATGCGCGTCAATCACGATGAATCCGTCGACCGCGTCCGGCGAGACAGTCCTGCCGCGACCTTCGCCAACGGCTGCCGGCTCGCTCGCCGCGCCGCCCGGAAGGTAGGTCGCGAAGCCCACCGCCAGTGCGCCGCCGGCACGAAGCATCGCGCGGCGGGACAGGGGGATCTGCACGGATGTCATCACGCGCCCTTCAGGCCTTCTTGCTGGCAACGCGCATCACCGCTCGCAGGATGCGAACGTGGGTGCCGCACTTGCAAAGGTTGGCGGACAGCGCCTGGCGTACCTGTTCCTCCGTCGGGTGCGGTGTGTCTGCAAGCAGCCCGGCGGCCTGCATGATCATGCCGTTGATGCAATAGCCGCATTGCGCCGCCTGCTCGTCCACGAACGCTTGCTGCAACGGATGCGGTCTCTCCGGTGTACCAAGGCCTTCCAGGGTCACGATGTTCGCGCCGGCCACGGCCGACACTGGCATGACGCAACTGCGCAGCGGCTTGCCGTTGTAATGCACGGTACAGGCGCCGCATTGCGCCAGGCCGCATCCGAAGTGCATGCCATGCAAGCCGAGCTGATTGCGCAACGCATAGAGCAACGGCATGGCGGGATCGTCCGCCTGCAGCACCCTGGACTCGCCGTTGACAGTCAAGCTGATGGACGTGGCCACGGCAATGACAGCCTAGTGGGCGGCGCTGGACGATTCCTGCAGCTTCCGCATGAGTTCATCGAGGTTGAACGAAGCAGGCTTCTGGCGCGGCGGAAACTTCTCGAACGCTTCCATCTGCTGCGCCACGGCGCCCTGCATCGCGTAGACGATGTAGGCATGCGATATGACCCAGTCCCAGTAGGTGTTGGAGTTCTCGTCCGCCCGCTCGAACGGATCGCGGCGCAGGTTGAACATCTTCGGCGCCCGGTACCTGACAAGGGGTTCGAACCAGCATTGCAGGGTTTTCGCACGCTGCTCCATCAGCACGACCTTCCAGTCCTTCATGCGGATGGCCATGATGTCCCCGTCGTCGCTGATATAGAAGAACGACTGCCTCGGGCTCTCCTGCACCTGGCCGCTCAGGTACGGCAGCATGTTGTAGCCGTCGATGTGGACGTTGAAGCTCTTTTCGCCCACCTTGCAGCCCTTGAGAAGCTTCTCCTTGACATCTTCTTCGCCGGCCGCGGCCAGCAGCGTGGGCAGCCAATCCTGGTGCGACACGATGCCGTTGATGACCGTGCCGGCCTTGATCCGGCCGGGCCAGCGGACGAAGCACGGCACGCGCCAGCCGCCTTCCCAGTTGGTGTTCTTCTCGGCCCTGAAGGGCGTGATGCCCGCGTCGGGCCAGCTGTTGTAGTGCGGGCCGTTGTCGGTCGAGTACATGACGATCGTGTCCTCGGCGATGCCGAGCTGGTCCAGCTTGTCGAGCATCTCGCCAATGTGGCCGTCGTGAGCGACCATCACGTCGTTGTAGTCGCCCTGCCCGCTCTTGCCCTTGTGCTTGTCGGCGCAATGCGTCCTGAAGTGCATGGCAGTCGTGTTGTACCAGAGGAAGAAGGGCTTGCCATCCGCGTGGCACTTGTCGATGAACGCCAACGCCTTCCCGGTCGTTTCGTCATCGACGGTCTCCATGCGCTTCTTCGTCAGCGCGCCGGTGTCCTCGATCGTCTGCCCGCCCTTGCCGTCGGCCTGGCAATGCAACACGCCACGCGGACCGAAGCGCTTCTTGAATGCGGGATCCTTCGGATAGTCCGGATCCTCTGGCTCCTCCTCGGCGTTGAGGTGATAAAGGTTGCCGAAGAACTCGTCGAAGCCGTGCATGGTGGGCAGGTATTCGTCCTTGTCACCCAGGTGGTTCTTGCCGAACTGTCCGCATGCGTAGCCATGCGGTTTGAGCAGCTCGGCGATGGTCGGGTCTTCCTTCTGCAGGCCGACAGCAGCACCCGGCATGCCTACCTTTGTCAGGCCTGTCCTGATGGGGTTCTGGCCGGTGATGAAAGCGGCCCGTCCCGCCGTGCAGCTTTGCTGCGCGTAGTAGTCGGTGAACGCGACGCCTTCGTTGGCAATGCGATCTATGTTGGGCGTGCGGTAGCCCATCTGCCCCCGGCTGTTGTAGCTGATGTTCCACCAACCCACGTCGTCACCCCAGAGAATCAGGATGTTCGGCTTCTTCGTCGTCATGGCTCTTCCTCAACGTTGGTGAGGTGCCAGGTCACCTCGAACATTGCCCTGGGGATGTGACTCAGGCGTGCGGGCGGCGACCCAGGATGCGATTCACCAGGCTGCGAAACACCAGGTACGGCAAGACCGCCAGTACCACAGCGACCATCACGGCCTCGCCCGGATAGAGCCAGTGCACCGAGATGACCTGGTAGATGGCATCCATGACGATGGCCACGATGAAGACCTTCCCGATGTGCTGCCAGCCTTCGCGCAGCAGCGCCTTTCGTTGCGTGCGGTCCCGCACGAGCGCCCACATGTAGAGAGGCCGCCCGTCCCGTGCGTCCTGCCTTCCAGCCCTGTAGGCGAAGAAGGCCGCAACCGCCGGCTGGAGAATGAAACGGAAACTCAGCGGCGCGTGCCGGCCGCTCGTGATGTCGTCCCAGGTACGCGTCAAGAGTTCAGGCAGCACGTCGAGCATGGTCGGTCCGCCTCAAAGCACTCTCAAGGTAATGCCCACGAAAATGAACAGACCCGCTGCGGACATGATCAGCGCGATTACGAATGAAGGCTGCATGACCCGAAGCGGCTTGTGCTGGCCCAGTTGCTTCAGCCGCAGCCAGTACTCGATGGTTCCCATCCCCATGGCCGCTGTACCCAGGCCCGTGAGGAAGAGACCCATGTTGCGCGGCATCTCGGCCTTGATCGTGTGGGCGGCCTCATGCTGGAACCCCTCGAGGATCTTGTAGATGGTGAAGCCGAAGCTGATCATGGAAAGCGCCGTTCTCACCCATGCCATGAGCGATCGGTCCGCGGCCATGACCGTACGGTCAATGGCCAGGTCGGTGTTGAACTGCGCCAGCTCGCTGGATGTCTTCGGCGCCGGCGCGCGCGCTTCGGGGTTCATCGTTTGAGCTTCCTGGCGGGATCAAGGCGCCGGCACGACGCTGTAGTACACGCCGTTGGCACCGAAGGAGGGCTTGAACCAGGTGTTGCCGACCTCGTAGTAGGCGACGCCGGCGCGATCCACGTGAACCGCGCCTGCGGGCAACGTGGAGAAGTTGGCGCCCAACGGGTAGGCAGCAATCGTGGTGGACCGCGTCATCGCTGCACCCGCCACCGCGCCCGCCGCCAGCCCGACGGCGGCACCCGCCGCGACGGCAGCGCCGCAGTCGTCGTAGCAGCCCGGGTGGTAATACGGCACCCCCACTGGCCGGTAGTACGGGGCATAGCCTCCATAGCCATAGGCCGGTGGGCGGTAGGTGCTGAAGCCGCCGGCCGTGGTATGCACGGCCCCCATGCCGTAGGCGCCGGTGGTGGTTCCTCCGAACCGATTGACGTGACTGGTCCCACCGTACCAGCCGTGCGTGGTGCTGCCGCCGAATGCGTTGTCGTGGGTGAAGCCACCCCATCCGCCGGTCGTGCGGCCGCCCCAGGCATTCGCTCTTGCCCAGGCGGAAGCGCAGGAATGGAATCCCGTGGTGAGCAGCGCCGCGGCGAGCAAGGGGATCATGGTTTTCATCGGTTTCATTTCCGGAGTCCTTCCACGTCCCTCAATGCGTCTTGCCCGACTTGCCCGGCCCCGCTTTGGCGGCAGACGGAAACGCCGGCGGGGCAGCGAAAGGAATCCGCTTCGCATTGGCCGCGTCGATCGATCCGAAGGCCTCCGCAGCCACGACGGGGTCGAGCTTCCAATTCGACAGATCCACCTGGTGGCGCAACAGCAGCGGGTCGCCCCGGTAGGTTGCACGCAACCTGCGCGGCAGCTTGTCGTCGGCGCCGATCCAGATCTGCATGAACAGTTCGTCGCTGACAACCGCGACCACGTGGGTCGTGGTTGCGCCGACTGCCTTGGAATCGCCGACGTAGAACGCCTTGGTCATGCCCTCGGTAATGTTCTTGAAGGGATCGGCGCCCAACACATCGGCGAAGGGAAAGTAGATAGCGGCATTCTTGAACGCGCTTTCCAGCATGGCATCGATGGTGGGTGGCGCGGGCGCGATGGCGACAAGATTCTCGGACGGCGCGAATGCGGTGAGCGTCTGGCCGTCGTAGTAGTACGCCGAAGGCTTGCCGTCGCCGGCCGTGATCACGCGCAGCCTGTTCGGCCGTTGCTCCAGGACCTCGGAGGTCGTCGCGAAGGCGAGCGGCGGGCCGATGATGGTGGGGGTCTCATAAGTTGCGACAGCAGTGAACGCCATCGACGACGATGCAGTGAGGGCACCGCCCATGGCACGCAGCAGATCCATCGCCTTGGCTTCCATCTCCGGCGCAGGCCGGGTTGCCTTGCTTGTGGCCGTGGAAGCCTTGGCAGGAGCGCCCTGGACGTTCGCCCCGGCGATCAGTGTCAGGCTCCCAGCGAGCAGCAACGCCCTGGCGACGATTTGAAATCGGCTTTTCATTGATACCCCCTCGGCTTCGTTCGTCCCACGGCTATCGACGGAAGCCGACGAATGCGGGGCCACCCCAACCGCCCCAACCGCCCCAGTCCATCGAATTCATCTCGTTCATCTGCGCCGCCTCGAGGTTGTTGTTGCTTAATTGCTTGGCAACGCGCAGCTTCTGGTAGTCCTGGTATTGCGCCGGACCTCCGACGTAGGCCAGGTTGTTCATTGAGTCGGGCAGGACGTAGTAGGTCGATCCCTGGTAGTTGACGGGGGTGACCTTGTCCTTGGGAAGCTTGGCGAGGATCGCCTGCTGGTCCGGCTTCTTGGGTGTGATGACCTTGAAGCCGGCAGCCACGGCCAGGTTGTCGTTGTTGAGCGCGTTGCTGGTGGCACAGCCCGCAACCAGGACGATCACCGCGGCTGCGGCGAGGCTCTTCAATGGATCAGCCAGATGCTTCATGGTGGTGTACCGGGTTGTTGGAGCCATGGATTCGGAGACGAGACTGCTCGGCCCGATGCGCCGTCGGGACATTCCCGGCGGCACAAGCCGGGGAAAGATTGGCCGGGGCTACTTGGCGCCGGGCATGTCCGGCGTGCCACCCTGCTTCGCTGGCTTCTTGTTGGGATGACGCTCGTCCCGGGTCTCGACGCGTGCCTGTCCGGCGGCGGCGGACTTGCCGGTGCCGACGGCGTCGCTCTGGGCCGACATCGCCTCGTCGCCCGTCGGCTTCTTCACCTTGCCTTGCGGCTTCATGTCATCCTTGGCTTGCGCGCGTTGCTGCGGCTTGCTGTTGGTGATCACCTGTTCCTGCGACGTCGTACCCGGCGGGTTCTGCGCGTAGGCGCCGACGGCGAAAAGACTGGCGATCATGGCTGCAAGAAGTTTGCTCATTGCGATTTCCCTCGGTTGATGGATTGAAGCGCCTCTCCGCGGTAAAGGTGCCCGGGGCATTGAAGCGTTGCCGTACGCCAGTTCAGAGATGCGCGATGGCCTGGCGAATTCATTCTGGAGAGGGATGTGCGACAAAACCAGCCGGGCGGCCACTTACGCCACGTACGTGGTCGGCCGCGCCAATGACAAGGCTTGCACACCCACCGAACGTGCGGGCAAGGCCTCTAGTCGTCTGCGCGTTCGGATTGGAGCCGCATCAGTTCGGTGATCGAACTGACGCCCAGCTTCTCGAGCAGCCTGCTTCGGTGCTGCTCGACGGTGCGATAGCTGATGTCCAGGTCCTTGGCAATGACCTTGCTCGGCAAGCCCTTGAGCGCGAGTCGCATCACTTCGCGCTCGCGGGTCGTCAGCGCGGCGATCTGCTTGTCCAGGAGTCTGCCCCGCTCCGGGGTCGAAGGTTCGCGCATGCTCGCGTCCCGGCGCAAGGCCTCGTTGATGGCGTCCAGCAATTGCTGCTCCCGGTAGGGCTTCTGGACGAAGTCGACCGCCCCGTCCTTGACGGTCTTGACCGCCATCGAGATGTCGCCGTGGCCACTGATGAAGACAATGGGAATGCGCGCGCCGATCGCCAAGAGGCGCTCCTGCAGCGCCAGGCCACTCATGCGCGCCATGCGCACGTCCAGCACCAGGCAGCCCGGGCGCGCCGCGTCGAAGTCCGTGAGGAAGTCGATCGCCGAGCTGTAGGTCTCGGCGGCGAGCCCGACGGAGCTCACCAGTTCCCGGACGGAGTCGCGGCACGCCTCGTCGTCATCGATGATGAATACGGTCGGCTCTGCCATCGTGTCAGTCTACCGAAGTGGCGATCGGGAGTGTGAAACTGAATATCGCGCCACCCCCGCCGCGATGCGATGCCCAGAGCTTGCCTCCATGCGCCTCGATCAGCTTGCGGCAGATCGCCAGCCCGACGCCCAGGCCATTGGATTTGGTCGAGTAGAACGATCCGAAAATCCGCTCCAGGTCGCCTTCGGCGATGCCGATGCCACGATCCGCGACTTCCACCAGGACCTCGTCGCACTCGTTCAGGCGCAGGGCGACTGTGATCTCCCGCGCACCGCCCGGTGGCGCCCCCTCGATGGCCTCCATTGCATTGCGCAGCAGGTTCAGGATGACCTGCTGCAAGTGAATCTCGTCAACCACGACTGCCGGCAGCGAATTCCCTGACGCCAGCCCAATGTCGATGTCACGCAACTCGCAGTCCATCTTCACCATGTCCAGGCACTCGGTCACCGCGCGCTTGATGTCGATCAGCTTTGGCTCCAGATCATGCCGCTGGACCATGTCGCGCATGCGTGTCACCACGTCGCCCGCCCGGGTTGCCTGTCCGATGACTTTGTCGAGCAGGTCGAGAACGCGCGGCATGTCGGGCGCTGCTTCGGCGGCGCGCCGACGCGCGGCCAGCGCGTAGTTCTCGATTGCGTAAAGTGGCTGATTGATCTCATGTGCCAACGCCACGGACATCTCTCCCGCCGTGTGAACGCGCACGAGATGGGCCAGCCGCTCACGCCAATGCGCAGCCTCGACCTCGGCCGCCAGCTTGCGACGCTCCACGGCTTCGCGCTCGTGCAGATTGGCGAACACTTCGGCCAGCAGAGTGACCCCGGGCGTCAGCGCGTCGGGCCATTCGTGTTCCCGCGCGATGCTCGCCAGGGTGAGTGCACCCGCATTGCTGCCCTCCGCCGCGATGGGCACCGCGAGCAGGGAACGCACGCCGATCTGACGCAGTGTGGCCGCGTCGGCTTGTCCTCCGGGCGGAATATCCGAAAGGTGAGAGATGCGCACGACGCTGCCGCCACTGATCAGCGCGCGGATCCACGGCAATTCGGGGGCCTTGCCCTGCGCAGCCACCCCGGCGAATCCGTCCGCGTACCACTGCTGTGCCACACCGAAGGGAACGCCGTCGTTGATGTGCCAGAGCGCCACGCGTTCTGCGCCCACGAACTCGCCGATCTGCCGAAGGCCCAGCGCAATCGCCTGATTTTCTTCGCCATGCCTCGACAGCACGAGGGACGCAAGGATGCCGCTTGCGAGCCGCTCGAAGCCGACCGCCAGTTCGAGTTCCTCGTGCGCGCGCTTGCGCGCCAGTGCACTGCCAAAAATTTCCGCCAGCAAACGCATGCGAGCCACCAGGTCGTCCGGCCAGCTGCGCTCGCTGCGAATACAGCCGAAGTTGAGACTGCCATGCAGCTCCCCCGCCACCACGATGGGCATCATGACGTGGGATTTCAGTCCGAGCTTGCGCCAGTTTTCCTTGTCGAGGCTCGCTTCCGGCGGCAACTCGTCCAGACAGGCAAAGACGATCGGCTGGTTGGCGGTCGCCTTCGACAGGGCCCATGGATTCGAATCCCGCGCGGGGATCGTTCGCTTGGGCACCGGCTCCACGCCTTCCACGGCGAAGGAGTGGGTTACCTCGGCCCGGCCAGTCAGCGGGAAGACACGGTTCAGGGTCGAACGATCGATGCCCAGTGTCGACACGATCCGCGCCAGGCCTCGGTCGATGACGTCATCGATCTCCTGCGCAGGCGCCGAGATGAACGCGGCCGACAGATCCAGCAACAGGCGCTCGAAGCTCAGCAGTTCCTGCAGTGAAGCAGGCACAGTGACCGAAGCGATCTGCTCCGTCATGGCCCTTCGGAATGGATAATGCGGCCTGCTCTTGTGCACGGTAACTCTGGCGGAAGGAGTTGTATGGGTCTGAACAGAATACTGGCGTGGCTGCTAGCGGCAACTGTTTCGATCGGACTGGGCCAGCGTGCGTTTGCCCAGGTCGCCGAGGCCAGCCCGGCCAGGATCATGCTCGCATTCGAGGGCGGCTCGGCCAAGAATGTAGCGCTGCATCTGGCCGAACGAATGCGCGAGCCGCTCAAGCGCCCTGTGTACGTCGAGGAAAAACCGGGCGCCGGCGGGCGCGTTGGTGCCTTGGCGCTGAAGAACGCGGTACCGGACGGGACCACCGTGGCAATGCTTCCCATCGCGGTGCCGGTGCTGGCACCGATGACCTTCAAGGACGTGCAATACGACGCGATGCATGACTTTGCCCCCATTTCGCAGATCGCCAGTTATCGCTTTGCGTTTGCGGTTCCCGCGAACCACCCCGCGCGGTCGTTCCCTGACTTTGTCGCCTGGCTGCAATCACACCCGTCGCAAGCATTCTATGGATCGCCTGCGGCGGGCAGCCTGCCTCACTTCCTGGGTGTACTTATATCCAAGGCGATTGACATCGATATGACCCAGGTGGCCTACAAGGGATTCGGCCCCATGTCGATCGACCTCATTGGCGGCCAGGTTCCCGCCGGCATTTCGTCGATTGCGGACTTGATTGAATTGCACCGCGCCGGGCGGCTCAGGATTCTCGCAACGTCGGGGGCGAAGCGCGAGCCCCAGTTGCCGGAGGTGCCGACCTTCATCGAGCAGGGCTATCCGACAGTGCAGGCGACCGGGTGGGTCGGCTTCTTTGCCCCTCCCAAAACGCCGAGGTCGGTTATCGACCAGTGGTCCGCCGCATTGTTGGCCACCATTCGTGCAGCGGAAACGCGGCAGAAGTTTGTCGAACTCGGGCTCGATGCAACCGGCACCACGCCGGAAGAGCTCACCGCGATCATGGCCGCCGACATCGCACGCTGGGCACCGATCGTCAAGGCGTCGGGCTTTCACGCCGACTAGAGCCTGGTCCGGCCTCCACGTACGTGGACTGCGTAGTCGCCGGGATAGGCTGCGCGGATCGCGGGTTCCAGAATCTGCGCTCGGGCCTCGCACGCGGCCGTCATCTGGAGACTCTCCATGCATCGCAAGCGTCAACCTGACATCAAGGGGTTCGATTTCCTTGTTCCCGGATGCACGCTCTTGTTCGGCCTGGCGCTGACAGGCGCCGCCGCGCAACCCGCGGCCAGTCCATCGGGTCCCGTGATCTTTCTCGACCAGGGCTGGACGCCCGCCGAACGGGCGTGGTACTACCAGGTTTCGCAAGGTTCGGCCGTGATGTCCTACGACCTGTTCCTGAATCTCGAAGTGGCCGGAAACCAGGAGCTCTTCCGCTCCGATGCCAACAGCGACCGCTTCGGCCTGGCCACCCAGGCGGCCGATCCACAGAACAATCCCGATGCGCTGCCGATCGGACTGAGCAAGACGATCGTCAAGAGAGTCGGCGGCGTGGAAGATGTGCAAGTCGGATTGAATTGTGCTGCGTGCCACAACGCGCAACTGAACTACCAGGGCAAGCGCATCCGCATCGACGGCGGCGCAGGGAATACCTTCGACATGATGGGCTACGTCAACGCACTTGACGATGCGATGCAGGCCACGCTGGCCGACAGACAGAAGTTCGATCGCCTGGCTGCACGGCTCGGCGCGATGAGCGTGGAGGCCAAGAGCGAGCTGGGCAAGCGTATTGAGCGGGAAGCCGCACCCATTCATACCTACCGCACACGGACGCTCGCGACGCCGACAGTCTGGGGGCCCTCCCGAATCGATGCCATCGGCTCCATCGTCAATCGCATGCTGGCAACGGAGACCGGCATCCCGGAGAACTGGTCGACGCCACTCGCGCCGACCAAGCCGCCGTTCCTGTGGAACGCGCCCCACGGTTCATGGACCCAATGGCGCGGGGTGCAGCAGGACCCGATCGGGCGCAATCTCACGGAGGCCATGGGCGTCTTCATGCCCTTGGACCTCCACTCGAAAACGCCGCAGGAAGGACTCTTCAGTTCGAACGCAGCATTGCTTGATCTGCAACGAATCGAAGACCAGCTCACGCGGCTCGCGCCGCCCAAATGGCCGGAAGAGGTCTTCGGCACGATCGACCGCCAGAAAGCGGCAGCCGGCAAGGTCCTGTTTGCAACACATTGCGCGAGTTGCCACAACGCATGGCCCTACACCTGGACTGCACCGAACAAATACGGCAAACGCTTCCTCGAAGTCGGCCTCGTGCCACAAAAATATGTCGGCACGGATCCCGGCCAGTTCGACAATCTGAGGCCATACGCGATCACCGGCAATCTGGCTCCCTATCTGCCACCGCCATTGAAGGACAAGGAAATCGTTCCGACGGGCGCCATGTACCAGGTCGCGCAAAGGCTCGTTCTGGAAAAGGCGTTGTCGCAGCTCAAGCTGGACGAGGCGCAGGCCGCCAAGCTGCATGGCTATCGCGAGTTCCCGCTGCCTGAGCCGCGGCAAGGCAACTACAAGGCCGCCCCGCGCGACGGCGTCTGGGCCACGCCGCCCTTCCTGCACAACGGCTCGGTGCCCAACCTGTACGAGATGCTGGTTCCTGCGAAGGAGCGCACGAAGCAGTTCTATATCGGGCGTGAATTCGATCCGGTCAAGGTGGGTCTGGACACCAGCGGCAAGAGCGGAACGTTCCTGCTCGACACCTCGCTGCGAGGTAACTCCAATGCCGGGCATTCGTTCGAGAGCGGCCCCCTCGGCAACGGCGTCATCGGTCCATTGCTGACAGACTCGCAGCGCTGGGCGCTGGTCGAATACCTCAAGTCGATTCCCGAGGAAGCGGGACGCGTCACGCCCTTCGGCGGCCCGCCGAATGCAGTCACGGGCACCAGCAACTGGTCGCGGTATTGATGAGTCCGAGCCATGTCTGACCATGTCGATGGCCCGCGCCAGATCGGTGACCCCTCCGCCGATCTGACCGATCTCTTTGCATTCACCAGCCCGGCGGACTCGAACCGCACCGTGCTGGCGGCAAACGTCTTCCCGTCCGCCGGCACGCAGGCGATGTTCTCGAACGCGATCGACCACGCCATCGTCGTGCGCCGGCTGACGATCGCCGGCATCGGGGATGCGACCCGCTTCAGGTCGAGCGATCCGGAGGTTCGTTTCACTTTCCGCTTCGACGTGCTGGAGCGCGCCACCGAAGGCCGCAGAGCTGCGCAACGCGGCACCTGCACGTTGCCCGGCGGCCAGACGATCCGCTTCGTCGTCGACGATGCGGAGGGATCGACCTCGGCCGACGGCACCTTCCGCGTGTTCGCGGGACTGCGTTCCGACCCCTTCTACCTGGCCTGGATCGTGGCCGAAATGAAGAAGTTTCCCAACTTGCTTCAACACGACAACGTGCTGACCTTCCTGATCGAGTTCGACACGCGCCGAGTGCTCGAGCCGGCAAGGGGATCGCTGTTCGGTGTCATCGCCGAGACCATCCCGATACCGAAGCCCGGCGGCTTCATCGGCCACGAGCCCCCGCGCATCGACTGGGTCGGACGCCCCGAGCAGACCAACATGCGGCTCAACAACAACGGGATGGCAGGGACCGACGACCTGCGCGACCTGTGGAACCAGCAGACGCCCTTCGCCGTTTCCGGGGAACTCATGCCCCTGTTTCGCAAGCGCATGATCGACAGCCTGAAGAACTGGGACATGCGCGACGGCAAGGCCGACTGGAAGCCGGCGGCGCTGGCAGCAAACGCCAACATGTTCCTCGACGATTTCATGGTCATCGATGTCGCGAAACCCACCTCGGACACCAGCTTCCTCGAGATCGAGAAAAGCACGCTCGCAGGCCGTCCGTACCAGTCCGGCGGCGGCCGAACGGTGAATGCCGACGTCATCGACATCCTGCTCACGTGGATGGTGAACCACGACAGGGAGTTCCTGCAGGGCGGCTCGACCGGTGCGACCAAGCCGGGCACCTCGGCCTTTCCCTACCTGGCCTCCCCGAACGCGGAACTCCAGAACGTCGCCTTTTCGGTGGATCTCGCTGCGCCGCCCGACCAGGTCTGGGCCCTCATCGGCGGCTTCGGCGGGTACTGGCATCCGTTGGTTGCGAGCATCAAGTTGACCGGCACCGGGATCGGTCAAATTCGCACGATCGAAACCATCGACGGCAAGCAGATCGTCGAGCAACTCGACGCCATGGACAACGCGCAGCGAAGCTACCGCTACACGTCGATTGCCGGTATACCGGCAACGGACTACACCGGCATGCTGGACGTCAAGCCCAAGGGCGGTGGCAGCTCGGTCGAATGGCGCGTGCAGTACATGCCGGGCGGTCAGCCCGACATCATCGTGAAGACCATCAGCTCGACGTTGCTGAAGACTGGCCTCGACAGCCTGAGGCCGCGGTTTGGTGTCCCCAAATGATCGCCGAGCCCGATCTCGCGAGCGGCTCTGTGCAGGCCACCGATGGCGTCATCGCCGCGATCAACCTGCGCAGCACGCTCGCCCAATCATGGAACCGGTTCTGGCAGGCGCCGCTGCGCCCGGGCATGGCGGAGTCCGTCATCGAGCAGGAGCAGCTCAATGCGCAGTTCCTGGGTGATCTGGGTGCCTTCGACCGGCTGGATCAACTGGCAAGCCATCTGCTGCGCGTGGATCCAGACTCCGCCCGCTCGGCGCTCGTCGATGCGCAGATCGCGGCGTCGACCCATCGCTTTGCATACGCGAGGGAATGCCTTTCGCGGGCAACGGATCGAGGGTGTCCCGCGATTGCTGCGCAGCGGCTCGCGATGAGCATCGACCAGGCGTGCGGGGTGTCGCTGGACGCCCTGCGGAAACGGAGGTTGCGCCTCGCCGGGCAGTCGGGACGGCTGGAGGACTGGGTTCCGCTGGGTGCGCTGCTTGCCGATCTGGGGGAGTTCGATGACGCGGAGCGCGCCTACTGCAGGGGCTTGGGCGAATACCGCGATGTCTCGCCATTCGCCGTTGCCTGGGTCTGCTTCCAGTTGGGCATGTTATGGGGTGAACGCGTGCCGCAGGCGCAGACCGGGCGCGCGGCCCGGTGGTACGCCAAAGCCATCGACTACCTGCCCGGGTATGTCAAGGCGCGCGTGCATCTTGCCGAGATCCGTTTGGCCGAAGGCCGCGGCGCGCAAGCCCGTGCGCTGCTGGTTCCGGCGCTCGCGAGCGGTGACCCGGAAGTCCACTGGCGACTTTCGGACGTGGCGCTCGCGCTGGGGCAGTCGGCCGAGGCGCAGGCACTGTCAGACGCGGCTCGCAGCGGCTTCGAGCGCTTGCTGGCCAGGCATCCACTTGCTTTCGCCGATCACGCGGCGGAGTTCTACGCCGGCAGCGGCAACGACACGCGCCGGGCGTTCGAGTTGACCGGCATGGACCTCGCGAACCGCCCCACGCTGCGAGCCTTCGAGAAGGCCCATGCCGCGGCGATTCAAGCCGGCGAGGCACTGGAAGCCGCAAACATCCTGGCCGCGGCCCGCCAACGATGGGGGTCGACGCCAGCCTTCAGGCAGTCGCCTCTGGCCGCAATTGCACCTCACCGGGAGTCCGGCCATGCCGATTGACCGCAGGACCTTCGTGCTCGCCAGCGGCACCGCTGCGGCCGGGGCCGCACTCGCATCCTTCGCTGTGGTTGCCGCTGTCGAACAAGAGAGCGGGCCGGTGCCCACGGGCGCGGCAACTCCGATGGAAGTCGTCGCGGCAGGATCGTGGTTCGAGCTCAGGATCCTGGGATGGGATCGCCGCGATGACCTCACGGCCTTCGCGGCGCCGCCGGCCAGTGACGCCGGCTGGTGGATCGAGATCGACCAGCATTGGCGAGGCGCCTGGCGCTGAGCACCCAGCCCCTGCACGCGCACCGACAAAAGGCTCTAGCCGAAACGCCCGTTCGACAAGCACCAACAGCATGAAACTTGTTCGTCATTCACGGCGGGCGGCGCTCTTGCTACTCGCCGCGGCCTTCGCGCTGATGCTGCTGGGCGGCGCGCTCCTCGGGATGGCCGGCGTGCACCTGCCCGCCGTGGAGTCATCGATCGCGGTCTCGCTGCTGACGTTCGGACTGCTGGGCATGACGCAACATCGGCTTGACGCGCCGATGCGTCATGACGCAACATCGCCTCGACGCGCCGATGTCGGTCTTGCTGGTGGGACTGTTCGGGCTCTTCCACGGCCACGCGCATGGCGGAGAACTGGCGGGCAAGGCCGACGCGGAACTGGTTCTCGGGGGTCTGCTTGCGGCATCGCTTCTGTTGCACGCCGCGGGTCTTCGTTGTCTCGTTCGGTGCCGCGATTTTCGGCACCTGACTCGTGTGCAAAAACCTGAGGAGCACTTATGAACCGACACCTAGTTCCCCGAATCGGCGTACTGGCTTTGACCCTTGCGCTTGGAGCCTGCGCCACACCAGGCGCCCAGCCTGGCGCGATGGAGGTGCGACGGGCCACCATCGAGCAGATCACGCCAACGCAGTTGCAGAGCAACCATCACGCAGGCATCGGCGCAGTGGTCGGGGGGCTCGCGGGTGTGGGCATTGGCAGCCTCATCGGCGGCGGGACCGGGCGCGACGTGGCCATGGTGCTGGGCGCCGTGGGCGGTGCGGTGGCCGGCAATGAAGTCCAGAAGAAATACGACCAGCCGACGCCGGGACAGCAGATCGTCGTGCGCACCGGCAGCGGCGTGCTGGTTTCCGTATCGCAACCCGTCAACCCGGGCCTTCGTGTCGGCCAGCGGGTCTACATCGAGGGTACCGGCGAAAGCGCTCGAATCGTTCCGCAACAGTAGCCACTGGAGCCAGCTGCTCGTCGCGAGCGTTCCGCGACCGGGCTCGGGCTCGATGCACCATGAGCCACACCATTTTCTGGATCCTTGGTCGCAGCCGTGGCAGCCTTCTTGCTGGGCGAAATTCCGGTCGGCTTCATTCGCTACACGTCGCCGCCGCCGCGGCCCTGGCGATGCTCTCGTTCCTGATCGAGTTCTGGAATTCTTGAATGATGAGCTACATCGCGTGTCGCATCGCTGTGGCGACGGCGGTGGCAATGCTCGCGACTTCGGCATCGGGCGCGGTCGCCGCCAACCCGGACAGCCCGGAGCAGGCGCTCGAGCAAGCGGCGGTTGTCATGGACGGGGCGACCCTGTTCGTTGTGCGCAGCCCGCTCGGATTTCCGGCGTCGGAGCGAGCCGCGGGCATCGCCAAGCGGATCGAGGCCGCCGCGCGTGACCGAAGCATCGACCCTGCGTTCGTACGCACGGGAACCGTGGCGGGCATGACAGCGATCTTTGCCGGGCCGGCGCGCATCATGGTGGTGTCGGACGCAGACGCGCAGGCCGCTGAAACGACCGTTGAAGCGCTCGCAGGCGCTGCTGAAGATCGCGTACGCAGCGCGATCATCGACTATCGCGTGGCTCGAAGCCCTGAGCGCGTCAGGAACGCCACGTTGCTCGCGTTGACCGCGACGGTGTTGTTCCTCGTCGCGGCGGCGGTATCGGTATGGCTCACGATCCGGTTGCGCCGAGGTATCGAGCATGCCTTGCACCCGCGCGTTCAGACGCTGGGCTTTCAGTCTTTTGCGATCGTGCGTGCCGAGCACATCCGCGCCGTTCTTTCCGGGATTCTCAAGTTCGTCGGATTGCTCGTGCTGCTGGCGCTGACCTTCGCCTGGCTCGTCTACGTGCTGGATTTGTTTCCGTGGACCATCGGCGTCGGCAATGCGCTGCTCGAGCATGTCGTCACTCCGCTCACGACGCTCGGCAGGGATTTTCTTGCCGCCATCCCGAACCTGATCTTCCTCGCCATCCTGTATTTCATCTTTCGCTCAGCGCTGCGAATCGTCCGTCTCTTCTTCGACGCGGTGGAGCAAGGCAGGGTAAAGCTTCAGAACTTCGAGCCGGAGTGGGCGATGCCCACCTACAAGATCGTCAGGCTCGCCATCATTGCGTTTGCGCTTGTCATCGCTTATCCCTATGTTCCAGGGTCGAGTTCGGCAGCCTTCAAGGGCGTTTCGCTGTTCCTCGGCGTCGTTTTTTCGCTGGGATCATCGGGTGCGATCTCGAACATCATTGCTGGATACATGATGACGTACCGCCGTGCATTTCGCGTCGGCGATCGCGTGAAGATCGGCGAAGTAACGGGCGAGATTACCGCCGTGCGGTTGCAGGTCTCACATCTGCGCACAATGAAGAACGAGGAGGTGGTGATCCCCAATTCGCAGATCATCAACAGCCACGTGGTCAATTACACCACCCTGGCGCGCAAGGATGGCCTGCTGCTGCACACTTCGGTACAGATTGGCTACAACACGCCGTGGCGTCAGGTTGAAGCGATGCTGCTGGAAGCGGCACACCGCACCGAAGGTCTTGTGGCCGCACCCAAGCCCTTCGTGTTGCAGACGAAGCTTGGGGACTTCGCCATCATCTACGAACTCAATGTCGGTTGCGACGATCCGCGGCGCATGCATGAACTCTATTCGGCGCTGCACCGAAATATCCTCGATGTCTTCAACGAGTACGGAGTGTCGATCGTGACGCCGGCCTACGAGGGAGACCCTGAGACGCCCAAGGTCGTGCCAAGGGAGAAGTGGTTTTCGCCACCCGCCAAGGCGGACAATGAAGATCAGGCCGCTTGACTTGCCTCACCCTGGATTACCGGTCACCCCAAACCGAGGAGCAGCACCATGACTCATAGCCATATGAATGCGGCAATTTCTTGCGCCGCCCTGATGGCGAGCGCAGTCGCGCTCGCACAATCGACCGACATCGACGCGGCGATGGCGCGCTACGAACGCACCATGGCGTACTGCAACAGCGGCAGTCTGCCGCGCCCGCAACGCGATGCCTGCGTGCGCGATGCGGGGATGGCGTGGGACCGGGCCCAACGCGGACTTCCTCCCTCGGAGGACGTCACTTCGCCAGGCGGCCGCGCAGTCGTCGTCGTTCCGCAAGGCACCCCCCCGCCATTGAGTGACTCCACCACCGTGACTTCGCCTGACGGCGACTCGGTCATCGTTCTGCCTGCCGACGGCTCAAGACCCTTGTCGCAGTGACGGCATGGAGTTGGCCCATCGGCCTGCGCTGATCGTGACGGGCGAGCGAACCCGGGAATCCGTATCCCGTAGCGGAGTTCATGAGTTGGCTTGCCTTTGTTGATTGGCAATCCAGTCTCGCTCGAACTGCATCGGGCTGACGTGGGCCAGCGTCGAAGGTCCAGATGGCAACGCTGCCTTCGCTGGCGGCCTGTATCGAGGCTTCGACAACAACGTAGCCCGTCGTGGTCCCAGGCCGACAAGCGACTGTCGCCCACGACTGACAAGGGGCGGGCGTCGGAGGGTGTACATCGTCCGCTTGAGCCAGCAGAGGAGCGAGCCGACATGACCTTCGACAACACCTACGCGGAATACCGGTGGCTGCGTTGGCAACTCGGCTTCGCCCCGTGGCTCGCCATGGTTCCCTCCGTTTGGAACTTCTGCTCGCGCTCCGCCCAGGAAGACATGCTCCAGGGGCTGCGCGAGGCACTGGCGGACGCGCTCAACGAAACGAACAGCGGTCTGGTCGACTCAATACGAGTCGATCGCCATCAAGCCCATGCTGCTCACCGAGCGACCCCTCGATCTCGATGACTTGTGCCGCATCACCCCGTGCCACTGGCCCGACTTTCAATACCGCCCCCTTGACGGGAGCGACCAAATCAGTGTCCAAGGACCTCGACCCGGAGTGACCTGTCGGCTGCAACCGCGGGGTGCGCGAACTGCTTGATTGCCAATGCAACCGCAGCAATCACGCCAGGCACGGCCATGATTGCAAAGATGTCGGTGAAGCTTACGTTCTGACGCGACAGCTCGGCCACGATGAACGAGCCCGCGATGCCGCCGAAGCGGCCGATTCCCATCATCCAGGCGACGCCCGTTGCGCGCCCCTGCGTCGGGTAGAACGCAGCAGCCAACGCCGGCAATGACGACTGCGACATGTTCATGAGCGTGCCGGCAACGAACACCACGACGACCAGCGGACCGACTGCATTGCCGACCTGCCCGATGGCGAAGATGGCAACGGCTGTCAGGGCGCGTCGGCCTCTGCCGCACGGCGCTTGAGCGCCAGGCGTCGGTTTGCCATCGTCAATGTAGAAGGTGCCGCCGTTGTCCAGCACCAGGCCGACGTTGTGGTTGCCGCCAAAGGTGTGGTTCCAGGGGAGCCAGTCGATGAGGATCGGTGGTTCTTCCTGCAACGATGGAATCGACTGGCGCATCTGTTGCTGGTTGGCGCACCACATGCCGTGCGTGTTGATGACCGCCTTGGGCAGCTTGGTCGAGCCCGAGGTGAAAAGGAATTTGGTGATCGTGTCGGGGCCGATGGCATCCATCGCGGCATCGACCTCCGGCGTCGCGGGGTATTGCGAGCAATTCCGCAAGCGATGTGGTGGCGCGGCCCTCGATCGTCCCCTCTGCCAGCACCACTTCGATATCGGCAGGAATCGCCGTCGCGATGGCGCGGCCATAGCGCCCGGCGTCGGTCGCGAACACGAAACCCGGCGTCAGGGTGTCCACGACATGGCGCAGCTTGTCGTAGTCCTGGCTGACCGTGGAGTAAGCCGGCGAGACCGGGCAATAGGGAATGCCGGCACACAGGCAGCCCAGGGCGATGAGCGCGTGCTCGATGCTGTTCTCGCTGAGGATCATCACCGGGTGCTCGGGCGACAGGCCACGGCTCAGCAAGGCCTGCGCAATGGAGCGGGCGCTTCGCAACGCTTCGCCGTAGCTCACGCGAACCCAGTCCCCGGTGCTGCCGTCGGCGTGGCGGGCACGTCTTGCAATGAAGGTGCGCGCGGAGTCGACCGTGGCCCAGTGCACCAGGCGATCGGTCATGCGCTGCGCGTGGTCGCCCAGTTGCACCGCAGCTTCCAGGTAACGCACACCCGGAGCACCCTGGTGCAGGACGCCGCGCGTGATACCGAATTCCAGCGGCCGATAGCGGGGAAGAAGTGTGGTCTCGTCCAAGTTGTTTTTCCTGGCGCCGTGGCGCTTTGGGTTGACGATCAGACGTTGGCGGCGACCTTGGCGGCCCTACCCTCGAGGAAGTCGCGCACGCGCTCCTTGGCTTCGGGCGCGCTTTGGGCGATACCGGCAATCAGGGCTTCGGTGAAGTAGCCCTGGTCCGCGGGTTGCTCGGCGATGCGCGACAAAGCGTGCATCAATGCGTAGTTGGTCAACGCAGCGTTCTTGGCGACGCGCTGGGCGAGTTCGAAGGCCTTGTCGAACGCGCTTCCCTGGGGAACAAGGTACTGCGCGAAGCCTGCGCGCTCGCCTTCTTCTGCGTTGTAGACACGGCCAGTCATCATCATGTCGGTCATGCGGGGCACGCCGATGAGCTTCGGGATGCGCACCGAGCCGCCCCCGCCCACGAAGATCCCACGCGAGCCTTCGGGCAAAGCATAGAAGGTGGTGGTGTCCGCCACGCGGATATGACAGGCACTTGCGAGTTCCAGCCCACCGCCAACCACCGCGCCGTGCAGCGCGGCAATCACCGGCACCGGGCCATGCTGCACGAGTTCGAGCGCTGCGTGCCACATGCGCGAATGCTGCATGCCCTGCCCCGCGTCGCGCTCCTTCAGTTCGCTCAGGTCGAGACCAGCACAGAAGTGCGGGCCTTCGCCGTCGATTACAGCCGCACGAATGGCGGGCGGCATCTTCTCGAAGGCGTCGCGAAGCGCAAGGATGAGGCCGTCGGACAGGGCGTTGCGTTTCGTTTCACGTGTCAGGCGAATGATCGCCACGTCGTCGCGGTAGTCGAGTTGAATGTCAGTGTTGGTCATGGTTGGCGTCCTGCAGTGGTTCGAATTATGGTTATGTTTCATAACTAGTTCAAGTTGGCTATGGTTATGTTTGATAAGTATTTACCCTACGTGGAGACCGTTCATGGATCATGAAAACCTCATCGCGATCGACACGCATACGCACGCGGAGATCAGTTGCTGGAACCCCTTTGACAACTATGGGGAGGAGTACGACCGCGCTGCCGACAAGTACTTCAAGTCGAGTCGGCGCCCGACCATCCAGGAAAGCATCGACTACTACCGGGAGCGCAAGATCGGGCTGGTAATGTTTGGCGTCGATACCGAGTCGAATCTTGGGCGCCGTCGCGTTCCCAATGAGGAAATCGCTGAAGCCGCGAAAAAGAACAGCGACGTTCTTATCGCCTTTGCCAGCATCGATCCGCACAAGGGAAAGATGGGCGCGCGGGAGGCACGCCGCCTCATCGAAGAGCACGGCGTGAAAGGCTTCAAGTTCCACCCCACGATGCAGGGCTACCATCCCTACGACAAGATGGCGTGGCCAATCTACGAAGTGATCAACGAGTTCGCCCTGCCCGCGGTATTCCATACGGGGCACAGCGGCATGGGGTCCGGCATGCGCTGCGGCGGCGGGCTCCGACTCGAGTACAGCAACCCGATGCACCTGGACGACGTGGCCATCGACTTTCCCGACATGCAGATCGTCATGGCGCACCCGAGCTTCCCGTGGCAGGACGAGGCGCTCAGCGTGGCGACGCACAAGCCCAATGTCTGGATCGACCTGTCGGGATGGAGTCCCAAGTACTTTCCGAAGCAACTCGTTCAATACGCGAACACGCTACTCAAGGACCGCGTGCTATTCGCGAGCGACTGGCCGCTGATCTCGCCTGATCGATGGCTAGCCGATTTCGAGACGGCGGGCTTCAAGCCGGAAGTCGTTCCCGGCATCCTGAAGGGCAATGCGAAGCGGTTGCTAAAGCTTGTTTAGGCAACCACGGGAGAATCGATCCGTGGGCGAATTCGTTGCCTCCCACGGTGCGGGACAGGATGTTTCCAACTCGCAACACGCACCATACAGTCCAACAATGGACGTCGCCTTTGCCAGAGGCCGCGCGCTCGAAGGCCGATCCGATGACGCACCGCCTGGGCGAGCTGTCGAACCCGCACGGCCGCGAGTAGATTGAGCGGTGCCGGCGGCGCTGATCCACTCCCGAAAAGTGTGCGTCCGAGAAGCGTAGTACCTGAGCGCCGGTCGCTCGGGTAACCCCCGAGGAATAGTGTTGCTGCCCAAACGTAAGCTATTGGCCGTTTCACCGGAGACTGCAAATGCGCCCCACCCATCGCCTGATGTATGTCGTCTCGGCCGCGTCTGTGGCCGCCCTTGTCGTGTCCTGCGCCTCCGCGCCGAAGATCGGACCGATGAGCTTCTTCGTGACCAGCGTGAATCCGGGCGACGGCGCCAATCTGGGCGGCCTGGCGGGTGCGGATGCGCATTGCCAGAAGCTGGCGTCAGCCGTCGGTGCGGGAAGTCGCGCGTGGCGCGCCTACCTCAGCACGGGCTTCATCCCGCCCAGCACAGCCGCAGTGCACGCGCGCGATCGCATCGGCAAAGGCCCGTGGTTCAACCAGAAGGGCGTGCTCATCGCAAGCAACGTCGCCGAACTGCATGGCGACAAGAACAACGTCAACAAGGAAACCGCGCTGAGCGAGAAGGGCACAGTCGCGAACGACCGCTCCAAGCAGCCCAACCAGCACGACATCCTCACCGGCACGCGACCGGACGGCAGCGCGCCCCCGTCGTATCCGAACCAGCCCGACATGACCTGCGGCGAGTGGACGAAGAACGGCGCCGGCTCGGCCATCGTCGGCCACTTCGACCGCTCGGGTCCCAGCCAGGACCCCTGGGCGGTGTCTTGGAACTCCTCGCACAACACCGCGGGCTGCGGCAAGGATGACCTGCCGAAGACCGGAGGAGCCGGGCTGTTCTACTGCTTCGCGGCGGATTGATCCGCCTCGGCGGTGCGGATCCACGGCAAGCTTTGAAAGCGCATCGACACGTCGCGACGCAGAGCCTGTGGAGTTGCATCGGCCGTAAGTACGTCAGGGGTTGTTCGTAGCTGCGCCGGTCCCTGCCTCCTATCGGGCGCGGCCGACCATCCCTGGCCCGGAGAGGCTTGTGCAACCGAGCACGGGAACACAAAATCTCGCATGGCCTCCCAACAGGTCGTGAACACGTTCTCGCAGATCCTGAAGGCGCAGGGTCTTGCGGGTGCACTCGCATTCTTGAACGATGGGGTGCCTCTGCGTTACACGGCAGTCCACAGATATGCCGGCCTCCTGGTGAAGAGCGTGGTTTTCCATGACGCTCTGGGCAAGAGACGTCCACCATTCATGTCGGCTATGCCGCTGGACAAGAGCTTCGCCAAATTTATCAAGCCAGGCACTCCTTTCCGGACGGATGACTCATCAAAAGACCCGAGACTCACTGCTCGCCCATACGAGCACATCATCGTTTCCTACCACGGTACCGCTCTGGTGACCCCGGCTGGTCATTCGTGGGGGGTTCTGTGCCACTTTGATTTCGCACCGGTTCCACTTTCGGACAGCGCATTCGAGGTTCTTGAGTCGGTAGCACCCATCGTTGCGTCGTTTGCCATTGATCCCCATCGCTGAAGCTAGAAGACGTCTGGACACGGCGCCCACCTCGCGTCATGCAAAACGTGGCGCCTGTCCCCTTCCTCTGGGTGCTGCCGCTGTCGGTTTATCTACTCTCCTTCGTACTCACCTTCGACAACGACCGGTGGTACCGTCGCCCGGTGGTGCTGCCGATCGCTGCGGTCATGTTTGCACTGTGCGCCTTCGGGTTGCAACACAGCATCGGATGGCGAGTCAGGACCGGGCTGCCCATCTGCATCGTCGGGCTGTTCGCGTTCCGCATGTTCCTGCATGGCGAATTGGCACGTCGACGGCCCGACGGCCGCTACCTCACACGCTCCTACTTGATGATGTCGCTCGGCGGCGCCATGGGCGGCGTGACAGTGGGACTGATCGCGCCCCGTGTGCTGCCGGCCTACTACGAGCTGGGCATCGGGCTGGTGTTGACGGCGCTCGCCGGCACCACGGTCTTTCCCTCGCAGCGCATCCTTTTGCTGCCGACGACTTGCGTCGAACGGACTGGATGCTGGTTGCGCCTCAGGACGACCGTCTGGAGTGCCCGCACCCAGGCTCTTGCGCCGTAGACCGCCCCGATCGCCAGGTAGAGGTATGCCGCGCAGGCCAAGAGATTGATGGCGCTCAGCACGTTGTCGACCGAGGGCGAGGCAAGTCCTCCGGCTCCGAGGAAGTAGGTGCCCTTGGCCGCCAGCAAGGCAACGCAGAACAGCAGCACAAGAAGGTGTACTGGTGGAGCGAGGAGACCTCATGCGTCATGAAGGGACGATGCGCGCGAAAGAACATCAATGGCAAGACCAGGCCGAATGGAATCGTCATGAGCACGATGAGCAACTTGGCATTGACCACCACCGCATGATCGAATACTGGTGCATAGAGTTCGAGAGGCGTGTGCGTTTTCATCAGCCGGCGTGCCACCAGCGATGGCGCGAGTTCGTTCCAGTCCTGGTGATGGAGATGGGAGTCAAGCGACGAACTGAAAATGGTCGTGCCGGTCAACCACTGAGGGCGAAGAACAGCACGTTGGCCAGAAGGAAGAGCTGAAAAGGCGCGACATAGGGCTTGCGAATTCCTTCCATCCACGACCTGGAATGCGGAAGCACCTCGCGCACGCTGAGTCGGGAGCAGCAGGTCGACTTCAGCAACACCATCTGGATCCTCGCGGTACCCCAGCCTGAGAGGCTGGCTCTGTCCAATCACTCTGTACTTGACGTGAATTGGGGGCCAGCGTCGGGCGCGATCTCTCCGGGCCGGCCATAGCGGCCGAGCGGAATGGCCGCCTTCTGCACGGCGGCGAAGTCGCCGTCCTGCGGTTCAACTCGGTATCCACCGAGCCCGGGTGCACGGCGTCCTGGACGAACCGACGTCCGTGCTGACGCCGCAGGAAGCCGACGAGGTGCTGGGCTGCCGCGCGACATGACGCAAGCGCGTAGCATCAGCGCGCTGATGATCACGCACAAGTTCCGCGAGTTCACCGCGTATTGCGACCGCGTCACGGTGCTCCGGCGCGGCAAGATGGCTGACACCGGTTCGGTTCGCGAGGTCACGACGAAGACGATGGCGCACGCTGCCCGAGGAGCCGCTGAAAAACGGCGGCGTGGCCCGCATGAGCGTCGTCGAGACCTTGCGCTTCGCACCTTCGACCGGGCGCCAGTGATGTTGCACCGGGGCATGTGAGAACCACGGGGCTGCCTGATGAACAAGTCGCGTCGTCGGGCACGACGAGGATGATTCGCGACCTCTTCGGGAACGAGAGGCAAGCGTCGTTCAACTTCGGCTGGCGCGTGCCAGCGTCAGGTCAGAGGTCAGAGGTCAGAGGTCAGAGGTCAGAGGTCAGAGGTCAGAGGTCAGAGGTCAGAAAGCGTGGCGGATACCGAAGTCGTAGCCGGTCGCGTTCTTGGCCTGGTAGCCCTGTCCGGTGGTGAGGAAGGTATTGGTGAAGCCCGGCGTGCCGATCACGAA